>JAUVDU010000280.1 GCA_030595135.1 Deltaproteobacteria bacterium
TAACATACAAAAACCCTCAACAGCCTCCTAAAACCCGATCTCTTCGATTCCTTTTAAAGCCAATATCTCTCGAGCCTCATTCGGGGTCGCCGGTTCCAGACCGTGTTCTTTGCCAATGCGAATGATCTTCTCTACCTGTTCCGCACTGCTTTTGGCCAGGGTTCCTTTTTCAAGTAGAAATGCCAAATTATTCAACATGCCGGCATCATAAATTTCAAATTCCGGCTTAGTTCTCTCTTCACTGAAAAACAGGCAGAATTCCCGTAACGTTTTAAAAGTGTTGGGAAAGATAAAATCTTCACTCATGTTCAGATAATAGGGCTCCCAATCAAACTTGTGCTCCTTAATTTTATCGAGCACCGGTAACTGCTGCGGTAACAATGAATTTATCCTTCATACTCATACTCCATTATCTTGGCGCCAGATTTCGGACACATATTAATTGAACTCTCAATCCGTCAACTCACTCATTTTCCAACCACCCTAATTCCATCTCTATCTCTTCAATACTCGGCAAGGTATCTGAAGAATAGGCACTTACCCCAATTGCCGCTGTAATGAAATCAAACCCGCGCATTCTGCTTATATGAAAGTCCATGCCAAGCAAGAATCTTCTCATCCGCAGTAATAAGTGTCGCTGAATTTGCCAAAGCCGAAGAGACTATTATTCGATCTGCCGGGTCACCATGAAAGTCCGGTAGATTAGCCGCCTGAATACCAAGAAATCCATGCATTGAGATCTCTTGCAAACCATTTTCGAGTAACTCCCGCCGCCAAACCTGAAGATCCATTTTAATTTCTAGGCGTTTCTTCTTAACCAGCATCGCAATTTCCCAAAAACTGATCGCGCTAACCGCCAAACGTTCCTGCGATAAAGCCTTATCGATAATATCTCGTGATTGCACACCCAATCGGAAATTCCCTTCATCCAACCAAACAAGCACATGGGTGTCTAATAATATCATTACTCAACATCCCATTCGACATCTAAAGGAGCAACCAGATCATCCCGGCTGCAAACCTTTTGTTGGTGAAGCCCGAAAATGGTTTTGGGCACATCCCGATAAGGAACTAATCGGGAAACCGGCTTACCATTTTTGGTAATAATAATTTGCTCCCCGGTTTGACAAACCTTATCCATTAAACGAAGACAGGTTGCTTTAAAATCTGACGCTTTGACCGTTTGCATAGAATCCTCCATAAACTATAAATTTTCCACACAATCTAAACATAGTCAAAATCATGGTCATGTGCAAGTAGAAAAAGCGATCCACTCGCATTAAAATCATATTTCGATGAAAAGGAAAAAGAGTGGAGACTTGACAATTTAATTTAACTCTGACCGCAATTATTTTCCAATTATTTGTGACCCCAATTATTTGAAAAAACTCGATCTGAGAAAAAAACTGCTATTCTCGGACAGCCTCCTAGAAGCGCTCGATCAGTTTATTGATCAAATATCCGCTCTCACGGATCGCCTGATCGCTGAAGGGGCCGAACCATTCGGCAATTTGCTTGAATTCGGTGACAAAGCTTTCTCGACCGCGATCGCTATCCTTGTCGTTATCAGCAAGCATTTCGAGGTTGTTTTTAAAGCTCTTAAGGTAGTCGCGCAGAAGGTCTAGACGTTTAGGCGTGGCGAAGATGATTTCGCTGTAGAGTTCGGGATCCTGGGCAAAGAGACGGCCGACCATATCGAGTTCGAGGCGATAGATGGGGCTGGAGAATTCGAGGGTACGTTTGAGATTGATCCGGCGCTGGTAGAGAAAACGGCCGAATGTAAACGTGGCAAAATGGCGCAGAGCCTGGACTATGGCCATGATTTCATCGTGTTCTGCGGCCTCGGCCCGCACCACAACCCCGCCCCAGGCGGCAAATTGTTCGGCCGGCCAGCGATCTTCGGGCCGCTCCCGCCCCGGGGTTACGACCATGATTTGGCGTTCCATGGTCGGAGTATCGGGACCGAACATGGGGTGAAAACCAAGCACCGGGCCGGAAAAATTCTCAAGCATGGCTTTGACGGAGGGCTCTTTGACACTGGTCATATCTGCCAGGATACAATCTTCAGGCAAGTGTGGAGCCAGCCTGGTGATGGTGCTGACGGTCGCGGCAATCGGCACACTGACGATTGCCATATCGAGATCAGAGCAGAGTTCAGCCACCCGATCCCAATCATCAACCTCTAAAATCCGCACCTCATAACCCGAAGCCGTAAACCATCGGCTAAAGAGTCGCCCCATGACCCCGCCGCCGCCGACGAGCAGAATTTTGGCTCCCGGCTTGACCCCGACACGAGATATCTCGGCCGTCTGGGTGGAGCGTGAATAACGCATGATACCGCGAAAGATCTCTTCCAGGTAGTCGGGATCAAGCCCGACTTCACGACCATGATGCCGCCTGATATCGATCATATCAGCTTCTCTGGCGGGGTGGTAGACCGATAGCTGCCGCTCTTTTTTGAAGGCGACAACCTCGGCCACAACCGTTTGACGTCGGGCCAGCAGTTCAATCAATTGATGATCAAGATCGTCAATCTGCCCGCGCAAACGGTTCAGCTGCATTTGTTCCTGATTATTTTTCTCTGTGGTTGACATTACTTCTTATCCTTCTAAGCAGCGCCTCGGTTTTAAACTTTGTGCCTGTGTGCCTTCAGCCTTTGTACCTGCAATCATGCTATTGTATCATAACGAGAAGACTTCATGGCAAAGCTGCCGCGACCTTTGGTGGCGGATCGCAAAGCCGTAGTATAACCAAAGAGGCGCTGCAGGGGGACGTCGGCGGTAATTCGACTAAAATGTTCCTGGCTATCGATTTCATGGATCCGGCCGCCGCGTCCATTGAGCTCACCGATAACATCACCAAGATTTTCTTCCGGCACGATAATCTCGGTCTCCATAATAGGTTCAAGCATGGCCGGATGGGCCGCTTCCAGAGCTTGACGTGCGGCATTGGCACCGGCAACTTTGAGGGCAACTTTGGTAAAATCATTACGTTCACCTTCAACCGCGACAATTTTGAGTTCGACATCGACCAGCGGATAACCCTGCACCGGCCCGGAACTTAAAACCTCCTGCAACCCTTCAACCACAGCCGTCCGCAGTGCCTCGGAAAGCGTTGCCCCAGTATCGTCCTGCCAGACAACTTTATTGCCTTCGTCCCGCTGACGCGGGAGCGCTCGAACCGTCAGGCGAGCAAATTGACGGGTCTTCTCCTCTTCATCAATCCGCTCAAATTCGGCGGTCATTTCCGCCTCTTTAGTAATCGTCTCCTGGTAGAGAACTTGGGGTTTTCCGAGGTTACTTTCGAGACTAAATTCCTGCCGTAAACGCTCATGGATAATCTCCAAATGGAGCTCACCCATACCGGAGATCACCACTTGGCCGGTCTCATCATCCATTTTGATCTGAAATGTGGGATCTTCGTCAGCCAGTTTATCGAGACTCTCCCAGAGTTTGTCAAGATCGCTATTGCGCTGCGGTTCAATTGCCGCCGAAATTACCGGAACCGTAAACTCCATTCCCGGCAGAACAATGGGATCGGTCGCAGTACATATCGTATCCCCGGT
>JAUVDU010000324.1 GCA_030595135.1 Deltaproteobacteria bacterium
CTCTCTGAAGAAAATGTTGTTGCAGTAAAACGTTATACTAAAAAAGTAGCGATTTTTTTTGATAATGATCGGGCCGGACGGGCCGCTGCTTTTCGTTCCTTGCCGCTCTTTATGGCAGTCGGAATTATGCCTGATATCGTGCTGATGCCGGATGGTGTTAAAGATCCGGATCAACTGGCTGCAGGACTTGATGATCAGGGTTTGCAAGTGGCACTGGCTCAACAGACCTCGCTCTTTGATTTTTTCCTTCGCGAAAAAGGGGCTGGGCTCGATGGCTATAACGATCGCCTGCAGTTTTTGCGTGAAGTTTTGGAGATGATATTACGTTTGCCCGATGATCCTTTACGGGGAATGGCTTTGCGTTCAACGGCGGAGACTCTGCGTTTGGCCGAAGAGATTGTTCTTGATGAGTATCGTCGGATGCGTCAGCATCGTCAACAGCATCCGGCAAGAGGGTTTGAGCGAACTTCTTCTTCGTTGGCAGGAACCGCCGGCAAGGAGGTTTCTTCACGACCAGTACCCCGTCCGGTGTCACAGCCGGAAGAGATTATTTTGGCAACCCTTTTGGACTATCCCCAGATCGAAATAGAGTTCAGCGAAGATTATCTTGAACTTGTGGAAAATCCGGATTGTTGTAGGCTCTATACGGAGCTGACTCAGGGTGTCGGTGATAGTAACGGAAGGGCTCTGTTGGAGCATCTTGCCGGCAGTGGAGAGGATGATTCTCTTTGTACTCTCTATGTCCGGTTGGTGCATCTGCCAGCCCCGGCTGAAGATCTTGAGATGGCGCGAAACGTTGTTGGTGACTGTTTTGCAAGTTTGCGCAAACGCCAAGGCCGAGAACAGGCCCGTAATCTTGATCGGGAACTTACGCAGTGCCGGGATGAAGACCAGATGTTTGCACTTTTGCGGCGTAAAATGGAGCTGAAAAAAAGTATAATGGCGCAAAACAACAAATAACTATCTATAATTTAATGAATATAGATCATAAAATTCTGAATAATGAGGTGAAAATGTCGGCAACATCAAATGGTACGGTTGCAGCGATGGGAAATGTTAAGGCTTCTGATACCATAATTAATTCAGATGATATTAAGAATTTGATTCTTCAGGGTAAAGAGAAAGGTTTTCTCTCGTATGCCCAGATCAATGAAGTGTTGCCCCCGGAAGCGGTCTCGCCGGAGAAAATCGATGAGATGTTGATGCTTTTTGCCGAGATGGGGATTGATGTTGTCGATGGTGATAAAGTCGCCAAACTGGCGGCTGCCGGAGGTGGGCAGGGCAAAGATGGATCGGCGAGTGCGCCGGGAGTGGTTGTCGAGAGTTCATCTGAACGGCACCACGATCCGGTGCGCATGTATCTTTGGGAGATGGGTTCGGTGCCTCTGTTGACTCGTGAGGGTGAGGTTGAAATTGCCAAAAAGATCGATGAAGGTGAAAGAGAGATAGTTAAAGCTCTTTTGAAGTCGGTCTTGACGGTTAACACATTGAAATATCTTGGTGATTTGCTGAAATCTGAAGAGATTGGTGTTAAGTCTATCAGTCGGGATATTGAGGAAGAGGTCGAGATTGAAGAGGATATCGATAGTGGGTTGACTTCTCTTGAAGATGAGGAAGATGTCGGCGACGATACCGAAACCACTTCTGAGAGTGACGATGATCTTGAAGATCAAATTGAGGTCGCCGAACTGATTGCCTCGGAGAATGAGGTTGACCAAGATGATGAGAGCCTGGCGCAGAGGATTATCGGGGGAATAGAGACGGTGACCACGCTTTTTGCCGATAACCGAGCGTATCGTAATCGACTTAAACATCCTGATGCCGAGTTGCGATCATCGGTTAAGAGAAGTGCTTTAAGAGGACGGGTTAAGGCCAATGAGCGCGAAATTATCAATCAGTTTTACGCAATCAAACTCCGGCCCGTTGTTATTGAAGATATCATCACAAATCTCAAAAGCTATGTTGATATGGGGCGCAATCTGGAAAAGATGATTGCTCGGGTTGAGGCCCGTTACCAAACCCGTCTGCGTAATTTGCGCACCATCTGTAAAGAGTGTGTTAATAATGTGGAGAAGCGCCAAGTTTTTGCGCAAAAGAACGGGCTTGATGATGACGGTTTTGACGATCTCTGGTTTAGAGTTGACAATCTGAGTGCCAAACTGAAAACCATAAGCGATGAAACCGGTTTGAGTCTTTCCGATCTCAAGCGGGTTGATCAGCAGATTGCAGTAGGTGAACGCAAGGCTGAAAATTCCAAAAACCAGCTTATTAAGGCAAATCTTCGGTTGGTCGTTAGTATCGCTAAAAAATATACCAACCGCGGACTTCAGTTCCTTGATCTGATTCAGGAAGGTAATATCGGCCTCATGAAAGCGGTTGATAAATTTGAATATCAACGTGGATACAAATTTAGTACCTATGCGACTTGGTGGATTCGTCAGGCGATAACGCGGGCGATTGCCGATCAGGCCCGGACGATCCGGATTCCGGTTCATATGATTGAGACGATTAATAAACTGATTCGGACATCGAGGGTGCTCTTGCAGGAGCTGGGGCGTGAACCGACCCCGGAAGAGATCGCCGAGCGGATGGATATTGCTCTCGATAAGGTGAAAAAGGTTTTGAAAATTGCCAAGGAACCGATCTCGTTAGAGACCCCGATTGGCGAGGAGGAGGATAGTCATCTAGGTGATTTCATTGAGGATAAGAAGGCGGTTAATCCTCTTGATTCAGTGGTTAGGGGCGATCTGGCAAGTCAGACCCAACATGTTTTGGGGAGTTTGACAAAGCGCGAAGAGAAGGTTTTGCGGCTGCGTTTCGGGATTGGTGAGCGTTGTGACCACACTCTGGAAGAGGTGGGTCAGGATTTCGATGTTACCCGGGAACGAATACGCCAGATTGAGGCAAAAGCTTTACGCAAATTACGTCACCCCAGCCGGAGCCGGAAACTGCGAGGGTTTCTTGAGTATTAGTAATAAACGGTTAGGGCTTTTTTAGCCACGAGATTACACGAAAAAATCACGAAAAAAAGGCCGGGAACTTTGTGCTCCGGCCTTTTTTTGTTTAGGTTTAGGCCTCTTTTAACGCTTGAATATTAGCTTCGTAATTGTCAGTTTTGAAAACCGCTGAACCGGCAACAAAAATGTTGGCTCCAGCCGTCTCGGCG
>JAUVDU010000011.1 GCA_030595135.1 Deltaproteobacteria bacterium
AAAAAGGCCGGGTAAATTCCCGGCCTTTTCTTTAACGCAATTAATCACTACCTCTTCAGCGAATCAGCAACACCGGAACATGGCACTCCTGAACGACTTTATTGGCAACTGAACCAAACATCAGATTGGATAGTTTTCCACTTCCATTGGGCGAAATAAAGACAAAATCGACCCCCTCTTTCGCGGCTACCTGACAAATCATCTCCGCCGGGTTACCTCGTTCCAATCTGGTGTCGGCCAGAACTCCGGCCTTATCGAGTTCCTGGCGATGGCGTTCAACCACTTTCTCACAATGGCCGATTCTTTGCGCGGTAATGCTTTCGAGTTGAGCCTGCTGAAAGCCATGATACTCAAGTTGAGATAAAGGTACAACAATCAACAAAGTTACCGACATCGGAATCTGCTCTTTCATTTTGATAATATATTGCAAAGTTCGATGCGCAGCTACGGAATCATCAACCGGGACTAATACTCGTACAGTCATATTTTTATCTCCAAATCAAAATCATATTTAGAAAAAAGGTAACAATTCAGATACCGTTTGCAAACTGCCAGCAATGACCCCGTTTATGAGAGCGAAGCAAAGTTCGCCGCTATTTGCTGCAGCTTTATGGCGGACACATGAATAGTTACGAAAAAAGTTAAACTATCAATCAAGGCCCGTAAAACAGTCTTGGCAGAAAGAGAACCAAATCAGCCCAGTAAGTCAAAACCAACAATATAGCTATCTGGATAGCCAAGAAAGGCATCACCGCCTGGGTTACATAGATCAACCCCCGGTTGACCAGAGCCCCGGTAATATAGAGACTGACCCCGAGCGGCGGCGTACAATAGCCGATACCTAAGTTAACCGTCATCAGGAGACCAAAATGGAGTGAGCTGATGCCGTATTCCGGTAAAATCGGTAAAAGGATCGGAGCCAGGATTAACGTTGCTGAAATAATATCCATGAACATGCCGACAACCAACAACATCATGTTGACAATCAACAAAAATGCCCAGGCCGAATGCACCTGACTGACAACTGCCTCGGCAATCATTAACGGAATCTGTTCCAGAGTTAGATAACGACCAAAAGTTGTCGCCCCGGCCACAATAATCAAAAGGGTTGCCGAAGTTATCGCCGAAGAGACCACCACGCCTTTAACTGCGGAGTACTTCATGTCTTTATGAATAAAGAGCTCCACGACAAAGGCGTAGACACAAGCCACAACCGCCGCTTCATTGGCCGTAAAGACCCCGGAAAAAATCCCGCCAAAGATAATAACCGGCAACATCAAGGCCCAGAAACCTTCGCGGAGAACCACAATCAACTCCTTAAATGTAGGAGCCGGAGATCGTTTAAAATTCCGATTTCGACAGTAGAAATAGGAGTAGAGCGACATCCCCACAATAATCATAAAGCCGGGAACAAAACCGGTCATAAAGAGGGCTGCCAGAGAATCGTTACTGACCATCGAATAGAGAATCATCGAAATACTGGGAGGAATAATGACCCCTAAGATCGGCGCCGTGGTCATGATCCCGACACTGAATTTTTCGTCGTACTGATTCTCCATCAACGCCGGAATCATAAAGCCACCGATCGCAACCACGGTGGCGACCGTCGATCCGGAGATGGCACCGAACATACCACAGGCAAGCACTCCGGCCATGGCCAGACCACCCGGGAAAAATCCGACAACCGCATTAGCGACCTTGATCAGCTTATGGACAATTGAACCCGACGTCATGATATTGCCGCAGAGGATAAAAAAGAGCACCACAACCAGGGCAAAATTATCCATACTGCGAAACAGGGTTTGAGCCAGCATCAAAATCGGCATATCGGTAAAATAGACAAACCCTAAGATGCTGGTAAAAAAGAGGGACATGAAGACCGGAATCGTGGCCCCCAGACAACCGAGCAGACAGAGGATTATAATAATATAAGCGCTATCCATTATTAAACCTTTTGCCCGGTGAAATCTTCCCAGATCACCATAAGAGTTCTAATTATCATCATCCCCCCCATAAGCGGGAGTATCGCATAGAGAAAGACCAACGGAATCTCCAGAATAATTGTCTTCTGATGGGTCTCATATTGCAACATTGCCATCTGCCAACCCAAATAGCTAATCAGAGCACTATACCCTAAGGTACAAATATTACTGAAATAGTCGAGCGGTTTTTTCAAGAAAGGAACAATCTGCGGAAGCGCATCAATCCTGATCATAGAGCGATTTTTCAAAGCCGCCGAGCAGCCAATGAAAGTAGTAAAGATTATAATTTCGCGAATAAGCTCTTCCGACCAGGCCAGTGAATAATGAATCGTGTAGCGCAAGACAACATTGACAAAGAGGGTAACCAACCCCACCATTACGGCAATGAAGATGCTCCACTCTTCAAAAAATGTGAATATTTTGTCTATAAATTTAAAACTTTTGGCGATCATAACAATCTTACCTATTTTCGGTCAGACACTAACTCTAAAGATAAACCAACTAACCCCTTAACGAAGAAGGAGCCGGAAGCTCTTTGCTTCCGGCTCCCGCCTTAAACCATTAATTAATAATCAAGGGTTCGTTTATAGCCCATAAGATCCTGAACTTTTTTCAGGTAATCGGCACCGATTTTACCGGCCCACTCTTTATGAACTTTGTCACCTTTAACGCGCAAGGTTTCCATCTCATTTGCCGGCAGTTCGTAAAAACTGATACCGGCGGCTTTAGCCTTGGCGATCTGATCGCCCTCCTGCTTGCGAGTCAGAACCCGAGTTTTAGCACACTCTTCGTGGATGACATCAAGCAGAACTTTCTGCAGATCGGCTGGCAGTGAATTATAGAACTTTTCGTTAACCAGGAAAATGAAGAGACCTTGAGCATAATTGATCTTGGTGAAGTTTTTACAGACTTCAAATTTTTTCGTGATATTACAGACAATCGGTGTATGATCGAGGCCGGTAATAACCTTCTGCTTCAAAGAGATCGAAACATCGGGCCAAGGCATAACTACCGGATGCAGGCCCCACTCTTTATAAAGAGTACGTTGCACTGCGGCTTCGGCAATACGAAATTTCACATCTTTGGCATCGGCTAAGCTTTTAACCGGATCGACAGTCGCCCAACCGTAGTTACCATAACCGGTGATATCGACACCCATAATGCCCTGATGCTTCATTCCATCCATAAAATACTGCCAATACTCGCTGCCGATATATTTATCGAGTTTATCGAAGGAGTTGATCAAGAAAGGAAGATTGATGATACCCATACGAGGAGCAAGATTGGTTACCGCTACGGATGAACAGAGCATACCCTGTACCGTATTGGTTTTCAGCATATTCAGAACTTCGACTTCGCCGCCCAGCTGATGCAGGGGATAATATTTCAGAGCGATCTGTCCATTACTGCGCTCCCACAAAGCGTTACGCACCCGGTAACCGGCCGCCACACCTTCAATAACGGGGTGAGAAATATTGGAAACCTTCATGACATATTTAGCTTTTGACATATCAACGGTAGATTTCCATTTGGCCAAAGGATTCTTTTTCTTCCCGGCCGCCATGACCGCTGATGAACAAGCCATCATAACAATTAACACCAGAACCAGCACGCGCATACATCTTTTCTTCATTGTCGTCCCCCTTGCTTTAAGTTACCTAACGAGAATGGCAAGAAAAATGCCACACCAACAAAAATAGATTCAAAACAAAATTTTACCACTTCACTAAAGTTATAAAATTTTGACTAACAAAATGGGATCTTGCCTTAAACCTAGCGCAGATATAACATAACACTTTTATATAATCAACCCGGAATTACTACTAAATCCAACAAATAAAAAAATTAATAAAACTAGATGAGTTATTTTTCCCTATCCCTCAATCAACCTGCGACCAGCTCCTGATTACAATTTTGCTTGCTTTTCACCACTCCAACAAGTATTATAGAAGATAATTTATGGATTTGAATAAAATCCGCCAAAACGTTGTAATCAAAAGACAAAAACACTTCGCAGAGATATTAAACGATGCCCGGAATCACGACAGCAGCAAAAAAACTCAGCCTCTGCCTGCTCATCATGATCATTCCCGTTCAGGCTTTCATCCCAATTGAGAGCAAATTACATGCCGCTGACAAAAGACAAATAGAGTTTGCCGCCGACCACCCTCCCTACCTCGAAGACTTTGTCATGAGCTCAGAAAAAAAACAGATAACCTTATCATTAAAGGTAGCCAACCCTTTTGACCATGAAATAAAATCTTTACTATTAAACGGCGTCTCACAAAAAATATCCCTAACTATAAAGGTTAAAGTGAACAGAATTAACCTTTATCTGGTTAAATTCAACCGGGAAATTGAAAACACCACCTACATCCATGAGATTGAATATGATAATCTAAAAAAGCTTTTTACTGTGAGCATACACCCCGACGCAAAACCCATTGAAACTACCTCGTATAAAGAGGCGATCCAAATAGCCACACAATTTAAAGCTCTCACGCTACTCAACAAAAACCAGTTGGAACAAAATAAAAGCTATCAGGTTGACGCCCGAACCGAAATCAGAAAAGTACGTCTTCCCTTCCATCTTGAATACCTGTTCTTCTTCCTCTCGGCCTGGGATCGCAAGAGCAATAATTATACAATAGATATCCCTGAACGCCTGATCACCGAAACCCTCAAGAGATAACCTTGCCTTCATACTCTCCCAAAAATAGTCAGGAAATCAAAAAACTCGCCAACAAGGATCATAAACGACGGCGGCGAGAGCTGATTATTATCATCATCCTGACGGTTATTATAAGCGCCCTCTTCTACGTTGAAATGAACCTGCCCAACTTGCCAACCGATCTCCCGATCCTCGGCAATGTTGTGGTTTTTGCCCTGATCAACATCAATATAATCCTCCTGCTGCTCTTAATTTTTCTCATTCTACGCAACCTTCTCAAATTGCTCATGGAGAGAAAACGAAAAATTGTCGGCTTTCGCCTGCGGACTAAGCTGGTTGTCGCCTTCATCTCGCTTTCACTCTTTCCGACAATCCTCCTCTTTGTTACCGCTACCGGATTTATCCGCTTCAGTCTCGACAACTGGTTCTCCTCCAACTTCGAAGCCTCTCTCGACGCCTCCCTGATTGTCGCTCAGGAGTACTACGACAACCACCGTCAACAAAATCAAATTTTTGCTGCAACTATTGCCACAGAAACCACCCGTAAAGGATTGATGATCGGCGAACAGGAAAATTTTGTCCAGAAACTTGTCGAGCAGAAACGCGTAGAGTTCTCTTTGGACGCAATCGCCATCATCCCGCAACCCGGCCCCCCCATAGCTTGCGCCCTCAGCCTCAGTGAGGAACTCAGCAAAGAACAGTTCCAGACAGGCATTGACCTAGGCGACCGTCCCCCACCCCCACCCAAAGACCGCATCGTCCCTCTTGACGACGGTGGTGCCATGGTTCAAGGTTGGGCTCCGATCTTTTCGGTCTGGCAAGGAGATGAGGTTATCGCTCTGGTGGTCACCGTAAAATTTATTCCGGCTCCACTCGCCCTACAGATGCAAAACATTTCGGAAAAATACACAGCCTATAAAAAGGCCAAGAATATGGAACTCTACATCAAGAGCAACTACATTCTGACATTTGTCCTGATTACGGCCCTGATCACCTTTATTTCGATCTGGTTCGGCTTCTATCTGGCTAAAGATATCACGGCTCCGGTACACGAACTGGCTCTGGCAACCCGGGAAATTGCCGGCGGCAACCTCGATTTCAGCATCGACATGGTCGCCAGTGACGAACTCGGCATCCTCGTTGATTCGTTCAACAGCATGACCGAAGAGCTCTTAAGGAGTCGAAAAGAGAGCGAGCTCGCCCACCAGGAAATGAGTCGTATCAGCTCAGAACAAGCCCAAAGACGCCGCTATACCGAAACCATCCTAGAAAACATCAATACCGGCGTCATTGCTCTTGACCGGAGCGGCCGTATCACCACCATAAACCGGGCCGCAGAAAAGATCTTCGCCTTTTCCGCCGAAGAGGTGCAAGGCGAAAACTACCGAAACATTTTTCACGCGGAACTTATCCAGAAGATTCGTCAATACCTCAAAGAGAGCCAGAACGACCCCCATAAAGAGAGCAGTATTGAACTAACCCTGCCTGACCACAACCGCTATATCGCAGTCCATTTCAGCCCCTTCTACAACGAAGCGGAAACCTACAGCGGCATGCTCGTTATAATTAATGACATGACCGATCTGGTCAAGGCCCAAAAAACCGTAGCCTGGCGGGAAGTCGCGCGGAGGATTGCCCATGAAATCAAAAATCCGCTGACCCCAATTGCCCTCTCAGCCCAACGCATTCAACGTAAATACAGCGGCTTAACCGAAGAAGGCGACCAGGTTTTAAAAGATTGCACAACCACCATTGTCCGCCAGGTCAACGACCTGAAATCACTGGTTAACGAATTTTCCAGTTTCGCCCGCATGCCCCAGGCCAACCCCACACTGCAGAACCTAAATGCGATAATCGAGGAATCTCTCATCCTCTACCGCCAAAGTCACAGCCGGATCAAGTTCACGTTTAAACCGGATTTAAGGATCCCCGATTTCTATCTCGATCCTGAACAGATGAAGCGGGTCATGACTAATCTCCTCGATAATGCTCTAGCGGCACTGCAAAAAATTGATGACGGGCACATCTGGATTGACAGCAGACTTGACAAAAGTCTGGAAATGGTTATTATCGAGCTCAACGACAATGGCCCGGGAATCGACGAAAAAACCCAAGCCCGTCTTTTCGAGCCCTATTTCTCGACCAAAAAGAGAGGAACCGGCCTCGGGTTGACTATCGTCAAAACCATTATCAACGACCATCGGGGCTTTATCAGGGTGCGCGAAAATCACCTCAAAGGGACTTGTTTTGTAATCGAATTACCTATTATTAAGAAAATATGAAAAAAACTATATTTATTATCGATGACGAACCCGCTATCCGCCAATCAATGAGCGACATCTTCAGTGACGAGGGTTACTCCGTCATCTGCGCTGAAGACGGCAGCCAAGCTTTGAGCTTGCTTGAAAAAGAGACCCCCGACCTGATCTTTCTTGATATCTGGTTACCGGACAGTGACGGTTTAAAGCTTTTACCGGGGCTCAAAAAAGAGCATCCACAAGTACCCATCGTCATGATATCGGGTCACGGCACCATTGAAACCGCTGTCCAGGCAACAAAAATGGGGGCTTTTGATTTTATTGAAAAACCCCTTTCACTGGACAAACTCGTAATTACCGCCAGCAATGCCCTGACCATCTCCCGCCTGCAAGAGGAAAATGTTCGTCTCAAAAAGAAGTATAGCGAAAACCGCCTGATCGGTGACTGCAAAGCCATCGGCCAGCTCAAGGAACAGATCAGGATCATTGCCCCAACCGAAGGTTGGGTGCTGGTGGCGGGCGAAAATGGCACCGGCAAAGAACTTGTAGCTCGAGAGATTCACCGCCTTAGCAGCCGCCACGATCGCCCTTTCATTGATGTCAACTGTGCCGCCATCCCCGACAACCTGATCGAATCGGAACTTTTTGGTTACGAAAAAGGGGCTTTTACCGGAGCGGAACAACGACAAAAAGGAAAATTTGAACAGAGTCATGAAGGCACTATCTTTCTTGATGAGATCGGCGACATGAGCCTTAATACCCAATCCAAAATTCTTAGAGTTCTGCAAGAAAAAACCTTCACCCGTTTAGGAAGCAGCAAGACCGTCCCCATCGATGTCCGCATCATCGCTGCCACCAATAAGGATCTTGAAGAAGAAATCGCCAAAGGAAACTTTCGCCAGGATCTATTTTACCGACTCAACGTTCTGCCGATCCGGATTCCGCCTTTGCGAGATCGTCGTGAAGATATCCCCCTGCTGGCCGAAACCTTTCTCTCCAGCCACTACAACAACCATGGCGGCACCTTTAAACACCTGGCCCCTGAAGTTATCACGCAACTTAAAAACTACCAGTGGCCCGGCAACGTTCGAGAACTCAAAAACCTGATGGAACGGCTATCCATAATGTGTGCTGCGGAACTCGTGCAAACCAGTGATCTGCCCCCATACTTAAGAACTGGAAGCCAAACAACAACCGACTGCCTTCCCGGCGATCCCCAGTGGAACATTCTGCTTGAGACGGAAACCCTCACTGAAGCCGGCAAAAAGTTCGAAAAACTTTACATCACCAATAAACTTCATGACAATGATTGGAATATCTCAAAAACAGCCGAGCAAATCGGAACCACCAGACGTAATCTGCATCGCAAGATTAACGCTTTAGGAATATCATCACAAACCCAAACGGATTAACCATGTTAAACAACAATAATAATAATAATAACAACTACAACGCCGAGGCTATTGAAGTTCTGAAAGGACTTGACCCGGTCAAACTCCGACCCGGCATGTACACCGACACGACTCGGCCCAACCATCTCGCGCAGGAAGTTATCGATAACAGTGTTGATGAAGCCATTGCCGGTTTTGCCAACAGTCTCGAAGTGACCCTGCACGCCGACAACTCAATTGAAGTCAAAGACAACGGCCGGGGCATGCCGGTCGATATCCACCCCGAAGAGGGAGTGCCAGGTATCGAGCTCATCCTCACCCGGCTGCATGCCGGGGCCAAATTCACGCAAAAAAATTACCAGTTCTCCGGCGGCCTGCACGGGGTCGGGGTTTCAGTCGTCAACGCGCTCTCGCAACGTCTCGAAGTCGAGGTTCGCCGCGATGGCGGACGCTATCTCTGTGCCTACGCTAATGGCGATGTAATCGAGCCGCTAACCAAAAAAGAGGATATCGGCCGCCGCAACACCGGCACCAGCATCCGCTTCTGGCCTAATCCTAAATATTTTGATTCGCCAAAATTTGCGGCGGCCAAATTGGTTCACGCCCTGCGCGCCAAAGCCGTCCTCTGCCCCGGTCTAAAAGTTACATTCAAAGATCTGGTTAATGACGAAACCTATGAATGGCACTTCATCGACGGCCTTTCCGACTATCTCAAACAGGGCTTGGGCGACGTTCCCCAGATACCGGCCCAGCCCTTCACCCATAAATTTAGTGGAGAGCACGAAAGCGTCAACTGGGCGCTCACCTGGCTTCCGGAAGATGGTGAACTGATCAGCGAAAGTTATGTCAACCTGATCCCCACTTCCCAGGGCGGCACCCATGTCAACGGCATGCGCAGCGGGCTCCTGGCCGCATTGAAAGAGTTTTGCGATTTTCGCAACCTCCTGCCTCGGGGCGTTAAACTCTCCCCGGAAGACAGCTGGGAGCGTTGCAGTTACATCCTCTCGTTAAAAATGCCGGAACCCCAATTTTCCGGCCAAACCAAAGAACGTCTTACATCAAGAGAGAGCGCTTCATTTATCTCCGGCGTGGTTAAAGACTCGTTCAGCCTCTGGCTCAATGAACATCCGGCTATCGGTGAAGAGCTTGCCGCCCTGGTCATCGCCAATGCCCAAAAACGCCAACGAGCGGCCAAAAAAATTGAACGCAAAAGAATCACCAGCGGCCCGGCCCTGCCCGGCAAACTGGCGGACTGCGTCAGTCAGGATCCGGCCTTAAGTGAGCTTTTTCTCGTCGAAGGGGATTCCGCCGGAGGCTCCGCCAAACAGGCCCGGGATCGCAATTTCCAGGCGGTCATGCCTTTAAGAGGTAAAATCCTCAACACCTGGGAGAGCGATGTCGAGATTATCATGGCCTCCAAGGAGATCCACGACATCTCATCGGCTATCGGTGTCGATCCGGGCTCAAATAAGCTTGACGATCTCCGCTACGGCAAGATCTGTGTTTTGGCCGATGCTGACTCCGACGGCCTCCATATCGCGACCTTGATCTGCGCGCTTTTCCTGCGCCACTTCAAACCGTTAGTCACAGCCGGCCATCTCTACATTGCGATGCCGCCGCTCTACCGCATAGATCGGGGCAAGGAGGTCTTCTACGCCCTTGATGAAGCGGAAAAAAACGGTATCCTCGATCGTCTTAAAAGTGAGAAAAAAGCGGGCAAGATCAACCTGCAGAGATTTAAGGGGTTGGGCGAAATGAATCCCTTACAACTTCGCGAAACCACCATGGCCACCGAAACCAGACGCCTGGTTCGCCTTAACCTCGATCAGGAAGAGCAAGATTTTAAGGTCATGGACATGATGCTGGCTAAAAAAAGAGCCGCCGACCGCCGTCAGTGGCTGGAAAGTAAAGGCTGTTTGTCAGAGGCATAATAATAGGACAATATGATTCAAGAAAACCAAATTATTCCGGATGAGTGCGAAAAACAGTTTCTTGGCCAATTTACCGAGAAGGCCTATCTTGAGTACGCTATGTACGTCATCCTTGACCGGGCCTTGCCCCATATCGGTGACGGCCTGAAACCGGTTCAGCGACGAATTGTCTACGCAATGTCGGAACTGGGCTTGAAAGCCGGAGCCAAATACAAAAAATCGGCCCGTACCGTCGGTGATGTTTTAGGTAAATTCCATCCGCACGGCGACTCCGCTTGCTACGAAGCAATGGTTTTGATGGCTCAGCCGTTCACCTATCGTTATCCTCTGGTTGACGGTCAGGGTAACTGGGGGGCTCCGGATGACCCTAAATCATTTGCCGCCATGCGTTATACCGAATCACGACTTTCGGCCTATGCCGAACTCCTCTTAAGTGAATTGGGGCAAGGCACTGTCGACTGGGGTGACAACTTTGACGGCACCCTCAAAGAACCTAAACTTTTACCGGCCCGCCTGCCGAATATCCTCTTAAATGGAAGTACCGGAATTGCCGTCGGTATGGCGACCGACATTCCACCCCACAATTTAAGTGAAGTAGCTAGCGCCTGCATCCATCTGCTTGACCATCCTGAAGCGACCACCGCCGAACTCTGTAAATTCATCAAAGGTCCCGACTATCCTTCTCAAGCCGAAATTATCACGCCCCGTGAAGAGATTATCAAACTCTATGAGAAGGGTAACGGCAGCTTAAAAATGCGGGCGGTCTATCAAAAAGAGGATAATGACATCGTCATTACAGCCCTGCCCCACCAGGCTTCCGGGGCTCGGGTCATGGAACAGATTGCAGCCCAGATGCAGGCCAAAAAGTTACCCATGGTCGCCGATTTAAGAGACGAATCAGACCATGAAGATCCGGTTCGCTTAGTCATTATTCCGCGCTCAAATCGGGTTGACTGCGAAACTTTAATGGCTCATCTTTTTGCGACCACTGATCTTGAGAAAAACTACCGGGTCAATCTCAACCTGATTGCTCTGGACGGCCGTCCCCGGGTCATGCAACTCTCCGAGATACTCAGTGAATGGCTGACTTTCCGCACCGATGTCGTACGCCGCCGACTTAATTTTCGCTTAGAAAAAGTTTTAGCCCGCCTCCATATTCTCGCCGGTTTGCTGATCGCTTTCCTCAATTTAGATGAAGTCATCGCCATCATTCGCAACAACGACCGACCTAAACCCATTCTCATCGAACGTTTTGCTTTAAGTGACATCCAGGCCGAAGCAATTTTAGAGCTCAAACTGCGCCATCTGGCCAAACTTGAGGAGATGAAAATCACGGGTGAAGAGGGTGAGCTGGATAAAGAACGCCAAGCTTTAGAAGAGATTCTTGGCTCGAGCCGTAAGCTCAAAAGCCTGATTCGCAAAGAGATTAAAGCCGACGCCAAACGCTACGGCGACCCGCGCCGCTCTCCGACCGTCACCCGCAGCGAAGCCCACGCCTTAAAAACAACCGACCTGTTGCCAACTGAAGCGGTCACGATCATCCTCTCCGACAAAGGCTGGGTCAGGGCCGGCAAGGGACATGATATCGACCCGGGGAAAATTAACTATCGTTCCGGCGACAGCTTTAAAACTTCGGTACCCGGACGCAGCAATCAACCCGTCATTTTTCTCGCCGCCAATGGCCGTTGCTACACACTTGCGGCCCACACCCTGCCTTCAGCTCGCAGTCACGGCGAACCCCTAAGCGGGCGCCTGCAAATAGAAAATGAGAGCCCGATCGAACATCTGCTCATGGGTGAGGGAGATGAACTATTCCTCATGGCATCCAATAGCGGCTATGGCTTTATTGCCCCTTTAAATGAGTTCTTAAGCAAAAATCGTAACGGCAAAGCGGTTCTTACACTTCCGTCCACAGCCCTGCCGTTGCCGCCTTTACGCCTGAAAAATATGCAAGAAGACCAGCTCGTCGCCTTAAGCAGCAGCGGCCGCATGCTAATCTTCCCGCTCGCTCAACTCCCCCTGATGGCCC
>JAUVDU010000346.1 GCA_030595135.1 Deltaproteobacteria bacterium
CCCAATACCTATTCACTCCATTTTATTGAACCATCGGGGAATGGCCTATTTCGCTCTGGGCGAAAACAATGCCGCCAAAGGTGATTTTCGTTCGGCCTTGGAATTGGATGAAAAAAACTTTCGGGCATGGTACAATTTGGGGTTGGCCCACAAAGTTTTGCAGGAGTTTGACAGAGCTATGGCTGCGTTTACAAAGAGCAGTGAATTAAATTCAACCTTTTTGGAACCTGATTTACAACGAATCCGCCTGTTGTTGGATCTGGGTGAGTACTTGGAAGCTAGAAAGGTATTTGGGAGACTGCAAAAATACCATCCCGATGTCCCGGAGGTCGGGCTCTTACAAAAAGAGATGTAACTCAGCGCATCTAGAGAAGTACCGTATATTGATGAATTTCAGTGAATTCTGGGGACATAACCCAATTCTTTGAAGGAAATCGGGATTGTGTACCCTGAATTCGCCGAAATAAAGTTCCCAACATTAGATCCTGGAGTTACATCCACCGTATCGCTACTTTGCGCCGGCTGGCGGGGCGTTGGAAAGAGATGGCGGGATAGCCTAAGGCGATGACCGCATAGATAGTTTCATCGACCGGAATTTTTAATCTCTCCTTGATTTTTTTGTCACGGCGCAGGGCTTCAACGGCAAAGCCGATCAGGCAGCTGCCCAGGGCAAAAGTTTCCGCGCCTAAAAGAATGTTTTGCGTGGCCAGCAGGGCATCTTCTTGCGGACAGCCGGCGCCCGGTTCAGCACCGACCAGGATGACGGCCTGGGCACCATGAAAGAGCCGGTCATCCTTTTCTTCATCCCATTGAATCATCGCTTCCTTTATCGAGTCATAATATTCCCTGTAATAGATATCGAGTTGCGGTTGGCCGCAGAGTTTTAAGAGTTTGCGTAACCAGCCAAATTCCGCTAGCCGGTTCAGTTTCTTGTAGTAAGTTGCGATGCTTTCACCGAAAGCCAGCATTTTCGAGCGGGAGTCGATGATTGAAAAAGTCCATTTCTGGCTGTTGGTGCCTGAAGGTGCGGTGATGCCGATTTTGACAAGATCTTCGAGAATTTCACGCTCTATCGGTTTTTCCCGGTAGACTCGGCAGGAGCGTCGGGCACGCATCATGTTGACCAGGGCGGCCGGGCTGACCGGCGCCCGGTTTTCGGCTGGTTTAGCGCTGAAGCTTGCAAATTCAAAAGGCTCTTTTTCACTGAATTCGACGGTGATAGCAGTTTGCGGACAGGCCGCAGCGCAATGGTCGCAGGCAAGCGTACAGCTTCCACTGAGCTCGGCTTTCTCGGCAACTATCGTAAAAGCCCGGGCCGGACAGACCTGGGCGCAGATGCCGCAGCCGTTACAGCGGTTTTTGTCAATAATAATACTTGATGCCTGCATGTGAGAGCCTTTTACTCGGCTGAAATTACAATCATTTTTTCACGATCCGCCGACTCATAGGTATAAAAACCGTTAATGGGTAAATCAGCCCTGATTCGCATCCAGCTATCTCGATGTGAGAGATTGCGGTAGTTGAAACCCGCCAGGTCACGCAATTTCCAGGTGCAGGTGCTGCCGGCGGGGATGGTTTTTTCAAATGTCATCAGTAACTCGCCATCTCCCTGGAAAAGCTCTAACGTGAGGTGGTTTTGCTTGATGCGGGAAAGATTGCCGATCGTGATTATATTGTTCTCAGCTTCATCGTGGTAGTCAACGCGCAAATGGGTGAAGTTGATCTCTTCAAGTCCACTACTGAAAGCGTAAGATGAGGCATAGGTTTTAGTCTGGCTGGTTGGATTCAGGGTTTGGAAAACGACCGCCGGTTGATCTGAGATAATTTTGAGAGCTCCGAGATCGTAGTTTGACGGGGTGCTGCCGGTCATCGAAAAACTATGTTTTCCGTGGCCCGGAATGGTCAATGACTCGCTTTGTTTGGTTATATCAGCGCAATCTTGCCAAAAAATCGTAATTGCCGCCGGCTTGGGACTTAAATTGACCACTGAAACCATTTTCTCATTAACCAAAATCTCATTGTCACCACCATCGGGATTATTGAGAACTGTATAAAGAAAGCTGCTCGTAGTGCATGCATCGATGTTGCTAAACGGGATTGCCGAGAGGCCAGCCATATCGGTGAAGGGTCGGCTGAAAAATTCGAGGCCGACAATTTTGGCCGTTGATTCGGCTCTTATGGTGACGGTCTCCTCCGGCAGGCTTCCGGCGCTGAAAAAATCGTCGGCTAAAGCGGCCACCTGTCCATTTGCCGGTAAAAAGAAGGGCTCGCTGAAAGCTTGCAACTCACCGGCCTGGTTATAGGCTTGCAAAAGTATCTGGGCCGGGCGGGTTGTCGGGTTCACCAGGGCGAGTCCGGTCCAGCAGTTTTCACCACTTTCAACTACCGGAAAGAGGAGTGAACCGGAACCTGCCGCTACCCCTTTTTGACCATCAAGATAACTTTCTGACTCCAAAGTTGTCAGAAGTGATGATTTAGAGTCGGAGTTAACCCGCATCCAGGCTGTTTCCGGGGGGATCTTACCTCTGAATATACGGTCGTGACCGTAAATTTGGGCTTCGGGTGAAAAACCATCTTCCGAATTAAATTTATAAAGTTTCTGCTCCAGAAGTTTTTCGCCGTCGGCCGCAAATAGTTGCAAGCTGGCTTCGGCGCCTTTGCCGCTAAGGTTGGTGATGGAAAAGATCGTATCCCAGCCCTCATCACTGCAAAAATGGGGGAAAAAGTAGCTGTATTGTTCGTTTACGAGGTTTGTCGGAATTTTGACCATAATTGAGGTCGGAGGTGAGGGGTTGCCGGCATGGTCAACCGCCCTTATCTGATACTCGTATTCGGCCTCCGCAACTACTTTTGTGTCCATATAGCTGGTGAAGAGCGAGGTCAGTTTTTGCGGCAGGATATTCTCGCCGGGATGATTATTGTTAATCCGGGTTTTGTAAAGTTCGTAAAACTCGACT
>JAUVDU010000014.1 GCA_030595135.1 Deltaproteobacteria bacterium
TCGTAAGCACCCTCTTCACCTTTCTGTTTACTGTAAGCGCAGAAGCGACACTGGTTGACACAGATATTGGTCGGGTTGATATGACGATTAATATTGTAGTAAACCGTCTCACCATTGATCTTTCGGTTAATTTCAGCCGCCAGTTTGCCCAGGGCAAAAAAATCGCCCTCTTCATAAAGAAAGAGGGCATCGCTTGACGACAAGCGCTCTCCGGCCCGCCGTTTTTCGGCAATTTTATTAAATTTATGCAAAACTATAAAATATCCTTTTCAAACAGCAAGACGGAATGCCTCGCAGGCTTTTTCTTATACTTTACGCTTCTAAACTGGCACCAACACAGGCAAAGAAGAAACGCTCCGGCATCCGGGCGTAAAGAAGTGCCGATTTTTCGAGGCCGGTACAGTGGGAAGCCCCGAGTTTTTCAATCTCGTAATTGTCGATCACTTTGAGCGTTTCGGCAAACTGCTCGTCGCCGGAAAAACCCATATGGGTGCCACCGATAACCGCATAAATACAATCGCCAGGGAACTTTCCTTTGACGTAATCGAGGATATTGACAATACCGGAATGAGCGCAACCCAAGATAACGATCAGTCCTTTGGCAGATTTGATGACCAGAGAGAGATCATCGTTGATCGGATCCGGTCTAAGCTCTTGACCTGATTCAGTCACCGCTACCATATTGGGATCGCCAACTTCATAAGTGGTATGCCGGGGAATCTCGCCGGTCAGAAAGAGCCCAGGCCCAACCTCGACCATCTCCCGGGAAAAACAAAAATCAGCTCCCAGAGATTCAAGAAATGAGCGGCGAAAAGGGATCCCGATAGCGCGACGCGCCTCGCCCCAGAAACGTTCAATGAAAATTTCCGGATGAGCATAGACCGGAACCTGACCGCGCTGAACCAAGACTTGCGGTAAACCACCGACATGATCGTAGTGACCGTGGCTGATCATGATTGAATTGATCGAGGCCAGATTTTTTTTCAAAAACATCGCGTTCTGGGTAATACCCTGGCCCTGTCCGGTATCAAAAAGATAGTTACCGTGGTCGGTCTCAATAAAACAGGCAAAACCGTGCTCGCCAATGCCGCCGAAGGGCATGCCGACTGAATTTTCACAAAGAATGGTTATTTTGGTCTTCACAATTAAACTCCTTTATAACGGATGCGTATCAATATCTTAATCTTTCAGACAAAAGCATCCAGCAACGGAAAATCCCCCGCTGCGGGACACAAAATGGTCATCAATGTCACTTTCAAGGCTTAAGCCGCAGCAGTGCTTCGGCTTAGCCGCATTTTCTGCAGCAGATAGAAGGCCCCCAAAATTGCCAGGCCGATGGGATAAGCCAGATATTTATTGGATAATGAGAGCAAATTAGCCAGCAGTTCGGGCCGGAACATGATCAAAGAAACACCAAGTAGTATAAAGAGGTCGTACCACTTGTTCTTCATCAGAAACCAGCCTTGGGTGGCCGACGCAAAAGCGCAGGTTCCGACACAAGCCATAACAAAGATCAGGATCCCCAACGGCCAGCTGTTGATATTATGGAGAATCAGGTCGCTGTTGAAGATAAACATAAAGGGCAAAATTGAGGTTCTGATATCGTACATAAACCCCTGAATGCCGGTTTTAATGGGATCTGATCGAGCCAGAGCTGCGGCCGCATAAGAGGCGAGGCCTACCGGCGGCGTGTCATCGGCTAAAATCCCGAAATAGAAACAGAAGAGGTGGGCTGCCATCAGGGGAACGATAAAATTATTTAAGCCGCCAACCTGAACAATAATCGGCGCCGTCAAAGAGGCCATAACAATATAGGTCGCCGTCGTCGGCAGACCCATACCGATCAAAAGACTGGCGATCGCGGTAATCAGCAGCATAAGATAAATATTGCCGCCCGAAAGCTGTTCGACGATCTGAGTGATCATGCCGCCGATCCCCATATTGACAACCCCGACAATGATCCCGGCTGCGGCACAGGCGACCGCCACCGTAACCATATTTTTAGCTCCGGAAGCGAGCCCGTCGTAGATCGTGGTAATACTTTTCTTGAGACTTTTGCCGATAAACCCGGCACTGCCACGACCGTCAAATATATCCTTGGCGACAACTACCAGCACGAGCCATAAAATAGCGTTAAAAGCGGACTTGTCCGGGGAGTGGCGCAGATAGATCAGTTCATAGAGCAAGGCGCCTATCGGAATCAGAAAATGGAGGCCTTCCATTAGGGTCTGCATGAGAATCGGCAGTTCATCTTTACGCAAGCCCCGCAAGCCGAGTTTAGAGGCTTCGATATGGGTAATGTAGAGTAGGGCAACGTAGGAAGCAAAGGCCGGAATCGCTGCGGCTTTGACTACGGCAACGTAAGGGACATTAACATATTCAGCAATAATAAAAGCCGCGGCCCCCATAATCGGCGGGGCTAACTGACCATCGGTGCTCGCCGCAACCTCGATTGCGGCGGCTTTGGTCGCCGGGTAGCCGACTTTCTTCATCAAAGGTATCGTAAAGGTTCCGGTAGTCACGATATTGGCGATACTGGAGCCCGAGACCATCCCCGTAAAGCCGCTGGCCAAGACCGCAGCTTTGGCAGGCCCGCCTTTGAAACGGCCGAGAAAACATAAAGCCAGATCGATAAAAAATTTACCGGCCCCGGCTTTTTCAAGGATGCCGCCAAGGAGAACGTAGAGGAAGACCACTCGGGCCGAGACATCCAGAGGAATACCGTAAATACCTTCTCCGGATAGCGTAATCTGGCTCAGATAACGAGTTACCGAAACCCCGCGAAAAGCCAGAATATCAGGCATGTAGGGGCCGAAATAAGCGTAAAGACTGAAGACAATAGCAATAATGGAAAGAGCCGGCCCTAAGGCCCGGCGAGCGGCATCTAAAAGGAGAACCAAAAGAATAACGCCAAAGACCACATCGGTGGTCGTCGGCATCCCGGAACGGTTAGCGATACCTTCCCATTCAAAATAGAGGTAAAGAGCACTGATCGCTCCCAGCGCCGCACAGAGGTAGTCATTCCAGGAGATATGGTCGCGGGCCGAAAGAAACTTAAAAAAAGGCTTGGGTTTTTTGAAAAAGGGGATATTAAGAAACAGTAGAACTAAAGCAAAAGCCAAGTGAATGGCCCGAATAGCAATCGAGTCGAGCAGGAGCCAGCTTGATATCGAGAGCTGAAACAAAGACCAGGCCACTGCAATAATCGGAACCAGATGGCGCTCAAAACCGTGCAGAGTGCGAATTTCACCGCTCTCTTCAGCAATGATCTCCTGAAGAGCAACATTCTGTTCTTGTTCTGATTTTTCTTCAGGCTTCGTCATTTAGCATGGCCCTCGTGGTTATAGCGACTATTTTAATCGTATAATAACCGGCTACGTCTATAAAGCTACTGCAAATAGTGCAAACTTTGCTTCGCCCTCATAAACGGGGTCAAAGCTGGGGTGCTGACGCACCTTTTACCAGCAATGACCCCAATCTCGGCAGGTAGAGAACAAGTTCAAGTTCCAAGTTCAAGCCGCATATTTACGTTATTTACGGCTCATGTATAACCCTGAATTACATTAAACCAGCTTCTTTATAATATTTGACCGCTCCGGGATGCAGGGGTGCGGAGAGACCTTCGAGCATATTCTCTTTGGTCAGTACCGAATAGGCCGGATGCAATTTTTTGAAGGCTTCGAGATTGTCGAAAACCTCTTTGGTAATGGCATAAACGATATCGTCGGAAATATCGGATGAAGTTACCAGGGTTGCCTTAACACCGAAAGTTGCTGCCATATCGGTTTTATTGGTGGCGTTGGGATAAAACTTCATCGGAATCAGAGCTTTGGCATAATAGGGATATTTAGCAATCAGGGACTGAACATCAGGAATCTCGACGATATGAACCTTGATGCGTCCGGCAGTCGCTTCCTTGATCGAACCATTGGGGTGACCAACAGTGTAAAAGAAAGCGTCAACCCGTTCATCCTGCAAAGCACTGGCGGCTTCAACAGCTTTGATGTACTCGGCCTTAATACCTGTCTTTTCATCAAGACCGGCAAGCGCCAAAGCATCACGAGAGTTGCCTAACTGTCCAGAACCGGGGTTGCCGATAGCGATTCTTTTATCCTTCATATCGGCCAATGAGTAGATACCACTCTCATCACTGGCAATCAGGGTGATTGATTCGGGATGAATACTGAACACGGCGCGCAATTTTTTCTGCGGTTTGCCATCCCACTCTTTCATACCGTTAACGGCCTGAAACTGACGGTCGGACTGGGCAATACCAAACTCTAAATCACCATTCAGGACAGCATTAATATTAAAAACCGAACCCCCGGTTGACTCAACCGTGGCTTTCATGTTGTAGGTTTTGGCCTTTTTATTGACCATCCGGCTAATCGCTCCACCCGTGGGGTAGTAAACCCCGGTGACACCGCCGGTACCGATGGTAACAAACTGAATCCGAGCCATAGAGGCGGCCGGGGCCATGAGCAGGGCCAAAGCCAGACAGAGAGACAACAACAGAGCTTTTTTCATCATTTTTCTCCTTACAAACGTTTGGGGTTAAAAGGTTTAGCTACGAAATAACACAAATCAGAACTTACTTCATATTCTTCTTTGCTGCGGTTCTGGTGACCAGAACACTGGTTTTGGCCCGCCGGACAATCTTTTCAACTGTAGTCCCATAAAAATATTTCAAGTCGAGGTTGGAACGACCGTGGGAGCCGATAACCACCAGATCTACCGGATTCTTCTCCAGTTCTTCAAGAATCTCAACATAAGGAATACCTCGTCGAATATGGTAGCTATACGTAATCTCTTTCAATTGCGGAAAACGCTCCACCATTCCCTCAAGTTCAATCCGGGCATCATCTAGAGCTCCCTGCTTGAGTTTTTCATACTCTTTCTCACTGAGATAGTGATGAAGCAGACTTTCATCGTGGTTGACATGGAGAATGGTCAGCGGACACTGACGACGCTGGGCAATCTCAATTGCATGGTTTAAAGCGTAATAGGAATCTTCGGAAAAATCGACGGGAACCAGAATCGAGGTGATCTGCATGGAGAATCCTTTTTACTAAAACGGTTTTTCAATGTTATCAGCAGGTGGTAATAAGCAGGTATAGGGCTATTTCTATATAACTCCTTAGCATATCAGACAGTAAATGCAACTGTTTTTTAAAAAGCCCCCCCTAAAGGGTTTCGCACGCTATCAGGAAAAATAGTTAACCGCGTTCTCAAAAATGACCCGGCCCGGCCCCGGCTGCCGCCAGTCACTATCGGGCTCCAAGGCCAGACGCTCAGGCCAATCCGGCATCTGGTTTAAGCGAAAGGCTCGTTCGGGGTGAGGCATCAATCCAAAAATACGACCTTTAGCAGCACAAAGCGCCGCGATATCATCAAAAGAACCATTAGGATTGGCAGGAAAAGAGCCTTGAGCCGGCTGCATTTCGGCATCAACATAACGCAAGGCAACCTGCCGCCGCAGCTTAAGTTCGGCAAGAGTTTCGGGCGGAGCAAAAAAGCGCCCTTCACCATGCGCCACCGGCAGACTTAGAGAGCTAACGCCGCCAAGAAACACTGAATCACTTTCAGCGGCGAGTAAATTCACCCAGCGGCACTCATAACGAGCCGTACGGTTGGCAATCAAAGCCACCCGGCGGCTTCCAAAAGAGTTGTCACCATCTCCCGGCAACAGGCCGAGGTTAACCAACACCTGAAAACCGTTACAGATCCCTAAAACCAGATGATCGGCAGCGACGAAAGCCATAAGTTCCGGCCACAGGGTATGACGCATTTTATTAGCCAGAGCGTTTCCCGATCCCGTATCATCACCATAGGAAAAACCTCCCGGCACAACAAAAATCTGGTAACCGGAAAGCTGTTTAGGTGCGGCAATCAGATCATTAACATGCACAATTGCCGTTTGCGCACCGCAGGCCTGAAAGGCGTAAGCGGTCTCCTCTTCACAGTTGATACCGTAACCGGTCAACAACAAAACTTTGGGTTGAGCCATTATATTCTCCAAATCCGACGTAAGCCGGGATTAAAATCCAACAAATGTCGAGCGATAGGCGGCCAGCAGGGTTGAGACCGTCGTTTGCAGAGAGGTTTCTCCGTTCTGGCTAATGACAATCTCTTTGTCAGTCCGCACCCGGCCCAATTTGGTAAAACTATTTTCAGCAAACTCTTTTTCAAATTCGGCCCCCAATTCCGGGGCGACACTGACCAAAAAACGGCCGGGATATTCATTGAAAAGAAAAAGATCGGGGCGCTCGGAAGCCGGGATCTCAAGTTCACAACCCAAACCTTCGGCCAGTGCCCCTTTTCCTGCAGCATGGGCCAGACCGCCTTGAGCCAGAGGGTAGAGAGAACGAAAATTCCCCGCCGCCGTCCACTCCTGTAAACGGGTGTAGAGGGGAAGTTGGTCAGCCGGGACAAATTTCGGCACCTGACCCTGAGCTTCGCTAGTCGCCAAATCTTCCTCTTTTAAAAGCGCCAGATATTCACTGCCGCCAATTTCCGCACCGCCTGCACCCAGAAGATAGAGAAGATCACCAGGTTTGACAAAGGCAAAGGAGCGCACTTTGGAGATATCGGGCATTACCCCAATCGACGAGATCAGGATAGTCGGCGGCACCGAGATCGTGACCGGTTGATCGCTCCGGTCAAAACCACGAAAATCATTATACATGCTGTCTTTGCCTGAAATAAATGGAGTACCGTAACAAATTGCGGTCTCATAACAGGATCTAGCACACTCTTTAAGCTGCCAGAGGCGCTCGGGATCATCCGAAGAGCACCAGCAGAAATTATCTAACAGGGCGATATGTGACAATGGCGTACCAACCGCGAGCAGGTTACGAACCGCCGTATCAATAGCCGTGGCCGCCGCCGCGTAGGTATCAAGGTCACTGATTGCCGGATAAAGACTCTGCGATAAAGCGACCCCTTTGGCCGATTCCGGCAGGGGTTGAACAACCGTCGTAAAACCATCAATCTGCCGGCTGCCGACCAGAGGCTTAAGGACTGAACCGCCCTGCACCTCAAAATCGTACTGAGTCGAAACATAGGCGTGCGAAGCCAAGTTAAGCCGCTTAAACATTTTTACAAAAAGATCTTCCAAGGAAAATTCGGTCAGCGGCGGCAGGAAAATATGATTTTCCTCAGAGGGTCGAATTTTAGTTAAGAGGCGTTTAGCGGGCTGACCATTATGGAGAAACTCGAGCTCCATATCCATGATCTTTTCGCCCCGGTAGCTGACCTGACAGCGGCCGGAATCGGTAAACTCGCCGATCACCAAAGCTTCGACACCGCGACTTTTGAGCAACGTTTCAAGTTCCGACCATTTCTCAGGCGGCACCGCCAGCGTCATCCGTTCCTGCGATTCACTGATCCAAATCTCCCAGGGAGCCATGCCCGGATATTTGACCGGCACCTTTTCGAGATCAACCCGGCAACCGTTACATTCGCGGGCCATCTCAGCCACCGAACAAGAGATGCCGCCGGCTCCGTTATCAGTAATGCTGCTGTAGAGATTGCGCTGGCGCACCTCTTTGACAATGGCATCGGTAAATTTCTTTTGCGTGATCGGATCACCAATCTGCACCGCCGTCGCCGGACTGCCGCCGGTCAAGGCTTCGGAGGAGAACGTGGCTCCATGAATACCATCAAGGCCGACCCGACCCCCGAGCACCACAATATAGTCGCCGGGCCGAGCCGCCTTCTCATGGCTCAAGCGCCCGGCTTTGGTCTTTCGCGGAATCAGGCCGACGGTGCCGACAAAAACCAACGGTTTGCCCTTGTAGCCGGGATGAAAAGTCAAAAAACCCTGGGTCGTCGGAATCCCGGAGCAGTTACCGCCAACCCTGACCCCATCAACAATACCGTCAAGAATACGGCGCGGACGTAAAGCCTGATTTTGACCTCCGGCTGAACGATAGAGGGGTTCCTGATCTCCGGGATCGGCAACACAGAAACCATAACGATTAATTATCGGTTTGGCTCCGAGACCAAAACCGACGGTATCCCGATTGACGCCGACTATGCCGGTGATTGAACCGCCAAACGGGTCAAGCGCGGAAGGGGAGTTATGAGTTTCGACCTTGTCGGTAACCAGATAGTCATCATCAAAAATAATCGCCCCGGAATTATCGACAAAAACCGAGACACAGATATCATCAGCGCCTCGTTCTTGACGAATTTTTTCGGTCGCCCCCTTGATATAGGTCTTATAGAGACCTTTCTCAAGATCATCGATAGCGGCGGCAAAAATTGTATGTTTGCAGTGTTCCGACCAAGTCTGAGCCAGGGCTTCGAGCTCAAGATCGGTAGGCTGACGTTTCTCAACCGTGGCAAAATAGTCAGCAATGGCTCCAAGTGAGGGCAGATCGAGAGCCAAAGGCCCGCGCCGCACAATCCGGCATGGCTCATCACCATCGGCTTCACAATGATCAATAATCCCCTCTTTACCCAGAGCGACAAGTTCTGATTCAGAGATCTCGAGATCGACCAGACTGACCTTTTTCCCGGCCCCGAGCCGGACTCGAGGGATAATGCAGTCCATCCCCTGGTCAGCCTCATAACGAAACCGCTCTTTCCAGTCGAGGCGTTCAATCAAAGCATTGGCCAGGATCCGACCGACAAGGCGACGATCTTCAACCGTCAAGGCTGCAGCCACTTTGAAATAGTAGATAGTGCTTGAATAGACTCCTTGATCAATTTCAAGCGGTGCGCCCCAGGCATCAGCCAAGGTCTCAGCTGCACTATGAGCGATATTATCGGTCACCCCGGGCAGAAAACCAACCTCTAAAATGAGCTCAGCTGAATGCAAAGGACGAGCTTCATCGATAAGACAATCATGAATCACGGGATTTAAAAGCAGGTCGGCGGCTTCTTGCAAACGGGCCGGGCTGAAATCCCCTTCGAAGGTATAGAGCTCGGAAAGCCAAACCTCTTCGATAACCGTTGATAACTCCAAAGAGTTAAGTCGGTCTCGCAAAAGTTGACCGCGAGTATCAAGATCTACATCGCGAAAAAATATCTCAAGACGATGACCGGTTGTAGTTTTTTTCATATTGATAAACCAGATTAGTTTAAATAGTGCGCGACCGAAAACCGCCAATTTCCTCGATTACTACGTTAGGCTATAATTTTAATCCTCGGAATACTTAATGTATGCCTGTGGTTAAAATTATAGCCTGCCTTGCACTCAAGAAAATTGTCAGGTCTTCGGTCAGGCACTAAATATTAATATTATATAAACTTTTAAAAACTAGTAATAGTAATAAAGCTTGTTGATTTGTGAAAAAAATACTTAACTTTATAAATTTACAGAGTATTTTCTGTTACTAACTATATTGAAATATTTGTTGATTATCTAGTTCCCATTGTAGACATCTTCAATCTTGTTGATAAATATTTTTTCCGGTTGATTTATTGATCATTTATTATAACTTATCAAAGCAAAATAAACAATTTTTTAACAATTAGTTAATAACTAAAATAATTAATAATTACGTTATCTTAAGTGATAAAATTGGCTGTTTGTTATTTTACTTAACCGTTAACCTTGTTCATCTGTTCATCAAGGAGCCTGATATAAGGCAGTTCGCGATACTGTTCATTATAGTCGAGGCCGTAGCCAACGATAAAGGCATCAGGAATAACGAGACCGCAATAATCGGGTTCCATTACCACCCGACTGCAACCTTCCTTGCGCAACAAGACACAGGTTCTGACCTTTTCTGCGCCCTTTTCACAAAGGTGGGCAACAACACTTTTCAAGGTCAGACCCGTATCAAAAATATCATCGACCACAATCACGTCACAACCCGACCAGAGCGAATCGGGCAGAACCTGGCTGATCGTCACTTGCCCGCTGCTGGCCGTACCAACATAACTGCTGACTTGAAGATACTCAACCGTCAAAACGAGCTGATGGCGGCTCAACTCCCGGCAAAGATCGGCAAGAAAGGGTTGGCAGCCTTTCAAAAGACCGAGCAACAGAAGTCTCCGACCGGAAGAGTCCGCCGCAATCGCAGCCGCCAGTTCAGCAACCACCTTTTTTAGATCATTTTCACTATAGAGGGTTTGGCTCATGGTTATCAATAACTCTCGAAATTAATTTATAACGTACATTAGGACTCGTCTATAACGAATAGCCCAACTTGTCAAGAAAGGAAGGATTTTTCTTGACTCAATACCCTTACGCGTCTATATGAGGCACCAAATCTTTACTATATATGTATATGTTTAAATCGGGCATAAAAATTATCCATGTTTACCGGCATCATCGAAGAAATCGGCGAAATTATTAGCTCCAACCTGATCGGTGGGTCTGGAGAGTTACGAATCGGAGCCCGACTCATTCATGAGGAATGCAAACTCGGCGACAGTATTGCCGTTAACGGGGTCTGCTTGACGGTCACCAAGATAGCCGGCCGCGAGCTGGTTTTCGATGTTTCGCTTGAAACCCTGCGCCGCTCCAACCTTGGAAACTTAAAAAAAGGTGACCAAGTCAACCTCGAACAAGCTCTGGCGGCCGATGGCCGTTTTGGCGGCCACATGGTCTCTGGGCATATCGACGGCACCGGCACCCTCAATGACCGCCGCCGGGAAGGTAATGCCACCATCTTTACTTTTAACGTTGCACCGGCCATCAGCCGCTATCTGATTGAAAAAGGCTCAATTGCCATTGACGGAATCAGCCTGACAATCAGTTCTCTGGCCGGAGATAGCTTTTCAGTCACCGTGATTCCCCACTCACTGCAACAGACCACGCTGGGGCAAAGAGATCTCGGAGCCATCGTCAATCTCGAAAATGATCTGGTGGCAAAATACATTGAAAAACTCTTACAACCAAAAACCCACAGCTCCGACAGTCAGACATCAACACTGAATTTGGATTTACTGAGAAAACATGGCTTCGCTTAATTTTTACTTTTAACAGGAAAAAAAATGGTTATTTCACGAATTGAAAATGCACTAAATGAAATTAAAGCCGGGAAGATGGTTATTCTGGTTGACGATGAAGATCGCGAAAATGAAGGCGATCTGGTCATGGCGGCGGAAAAAGTAACGCCTGAAGCAATTAATTTTATGGCCATGCACGGCCGCGGCCTGATCTGCTTGACGCTAACTGAAGAGCGGGCCGACTTTCTCAACCTGCCGCCGATGGTCTCCGATAACACGGCCCAATTTGGAACCGCCTTTACGGTCTCCATCGAAGCCCGCCGAGGAGTTACTACCGGAATCTCGGCCGCAGATCGCAGCCATACCATCCTCACCGCAATCGACGAACACAGCGGGGCTCACGACCTCGCCCGACCCGGCCATATCTTTCCTTTGCGAGCCCGAAAGGGCGGGGTTCTGGTACGCACCGGCCAAACCGAAGGCTCGGTTGACCTGGCCCGCCTGGCGGGACTTAAACCGTCTGGAGTCATCTGCGAGATTATGAATGATGACGGCACGATGGCGCGGATGCCAGAGCTGCGCATCTTTGCCGAAAAACATGGCCTCTCAATTATTTCGATAGCCGACCTCATTGAATATCGGATGCGTACCGAATCTCTGGTCAAAAAAGCGGTGCGGGCCCAGTTGCCGACCCGTTTCGGTGAATTTGAGATCATCGTCTATGAAAACAAAATCGATAATTTTGAACATCTGGCCCTGATCAAAGGTGATCTTTCGGGTGATGATCCGGTTTTGGTTCGGGTTCATTCAGAATGCTTTACCGGTGACACATTAGGTTCTTTGCGTTGCGATTGCGCCGACCAACTCCATGTCGCCATGCAGCGTATTGAAGAGGAGGGCCGTGGCGCAATTCTCTACATGAGACAAGAGGGGCGAGGTATTGGACTGGTCAATAAATTACGGGCCTACTGCCTCCAGGAAAATGGCCGCGACACGGTTGAAGCTAATGAGGAACTTGGCTTCAAGCCCGATCTTCGTGACTATGGTGT
>JAUVDU010000083.1 GCA_030595135.1 Deltaproteobacteria bacterium
GGGCCAGATCACGATCAGTATCAAACTCTTCCTCAAGGATCACCTGCGCCTGACTGAGGCCTCACTCGAAGAACCGACGTTAGAAGATGCGATTATCATCAAACTCGGTGAAGACCGGCGCTATCAACAGCGAAGAGATGGTATTTCCTATCAAGTAATTGAACGAAAATACGCAATTATCGCCGAAGCAGGTCATAAAGTTACGATTCCACCACTGCTTTTTCAGGCAGTCAGTGTGAACGGCGGCAGCCGCCGTTTCTCATCTGATCCATTTTTCGACCGCTTTTCCAATCGCGGCCACCGCCTGCGCGCCCGCAGCCAGAAGCTGACAATCACCCTGACTCCGGTGCCTGATAAATTCAAAGGTAAAGTCTGGCTCCCGGCGCGAAAGATGGCGATCAGGGAAAATTCGGAAGCCGGGAAAGAACTTAAAGTCGGCGAGCCCTTAACCCGGGTTATCCAGATCGAAGCCTTGGGCTTAACCGCTGAGCAGCTCCCGGAGATAAAACTTAAAGCCCCTGAAGACTGCAAAATCTATCTTGACCAACCTGAACACCAAACCGAAATTAACGGAACTCTACTGCACGCCGTCAAACGCCAATCGATGGCCTTCATCCCCTCACAAGCGGGCATTTTCACGCTCCCGGAGATCACTATCGACTGGTGGGATGTGGTCAACAATAGACAACAACCAGCGGTGCTCCCAGCCCGAAAAATCAAGGTTATCAAGGCCGACGTTAACGGCTCTAAAGTCAGCCCCCGGCAAGCTAACAGTGCGACTGAAAAAACTCCCGAAAAAACAGCTTCAAACAGTGCCAATGCGACCGATGGTTTAACCTCAATAGGCCGGAACACAGGCACCACCCAACTCTGGCAGGGAATCAGCGCGACCCTGCTGCTCATCTGGATAATAACTTTAATTTTCTGGTATAAAGCCCGGCACCGGTCGGCGACAAGAGCGCAAAACGAAGAGATAAAAACAGAAAAGAAACAGCTCGCAAATCGCGAAACCATAAAAAAGAGCTGCCTTGACAACAACCCTCAAGCCACCCATCAGGCCATTCTTAATTGGGCCGTTGCAAGTTGGCCGCAAAACCCGCCAACCAATCTCAAAACAGTTGCCGACCGCCTGAAAAATCCGGCAATCAGCGAAGCTTTCGCCGCCCTGGAAGAGACTCTCTACAGTCTGGCAGGCCGAACCTGGGACGGCAACCAGTTCTGGCAAATGATCACAAAAGATCTACAGATAAAAGTTCCAACCAAGTTATCCCGCAAAAAGAAAGATGGCCTGCCGCCCCTCTATTCTTAGCCGGCAAACATCTCTGAAAGAGGCTCTTCTTGATAGCTTTCGGCCCGCTCCAGAACCCTCTCATGAATCGCTGTAAGATCCGCCGAAATTGCATTTTCCGGACACCAACGCATACAGTTAAAGCATAAAATACAATGATCGGCATAAACCGGATATGGTTTCATGAAAAATGATCTCTACTTGACTTATCTTGTAAATATGCGTGATAATCTGTCTGCTCTACTGGCGTAAGCGACGTTGTCGAAGATTAATCCAAACAAGTAAATCCGAGAGCAGCAAAGCAAAAATAATCATGCCCCACTCCGAAAGTGTTGGAATAACCGCAGTTCATGCCAATGAAAAATCATTATAAATTATGTACTGTTTTTAAGATATTAAGCAGAACTACTCGCCTTGGTGTTTTAGGAGAACTAAACCAGCTGGAAGTTGAAAACTATCGCCGGGATCACCGAAAATACGGTTTATCTGGTCTTCAAGCCGCTTCAAAGTAAACTCAAGAGTAGCAACGCGATCTTCAAGTAATTCAATTTTTTTCGTGTCCACAATAAATCCTTTCATTTTGGGTTCATTCTAACATCAAACAACACGTTTACAGCCGTACTTGTGAATCTTATCCAGATTGATATATTGCTTGAACATGGCATGCGGAACCACCCTGAGCAACTCTTCAATGGTTGTTAAACCTTCTCTAAGCTTGTCTAAAGCCTCGTCAACCATAAAAAAAGTATTCTGAAGAGAACTCTTTAAAAGTTGATCATGATCTTTCTCTGTGAGGATCAAGGAAAGATCCTCACTACTCGGCACCCATAGTTCAGCCAGTGGCATCCGGCCTCGATAACCAGTATAATCACATTGTTTGCAACCCGTTCCTTTATAATGGATTAAAGAATCCGGCAACCACTCCATATTTTTGTGAAAATTTTCCGGCTGGTATTCATCTTTACAATTGGTACATATTTTTCGGATCAACCTTTGGGATAAGACACCCAAAAGTGAAGAAGCTATCATATCAGAACTAACACCCAACCCTTTTAAACGACTAACGGAACTGAGGGCATCGGTCGTATGTAAACTGCTGAGAACCAAATGGCCGGTTTGAGATGCCCGAACCGCCATCTCTGCCGTTTCCTGATCCCGAATCTCCCCGATTAAAATAATTTCCGGATCATGGCGCAGAAAGGAACGTATATACCTCGCAAAACTAAGACCGATTTTCTCTTTAACTTCGCACTGCATGAATTCATCGTAAACATACTCTATGGGATCCTCTGCCGTGAGAATTTTCTTGCCTGGCTCATAGGTTTCCAACAGGCTGGTGTACAACGTTGTACTTTTACCTGATCCGGTGGGTCCCGTCACGAGGATAATGCCACTGTTGTTTTCCAACAGTTCCATCATCTTTTCATGCAAGGGCAGGGAAAACTTTAAATCACTGAGAGTTTTTGGTGCCCTTTGCTTGTCAAGAATACGAATAACAATGTTTTCGCCATGACATGACGGGATAACGGAAATTCGGAAATCAATCTTGCTGGTGCAATCCTCACGACGAACAACAGAACGAAAACTGCCATCCTGAGGTAAACGCCTTTCCGCAATGTCAAGTGAGCCGAGTATTTTTATTCGTGAAACAACCTCACAGGCGTAACTATTAATGATTCTTTGCATTTCCCCAAGATCAAGCTGCTGCAAGATTCCATCAACGCGAAAACGAATTTCCATACCCCTTTCTGAGGTTTCAAAATGGATATCAGACGAATTTTTCTGCAGAGCAAGAGTCAAAATCCTCTGAACTACTTTATCTATCCGTTTAGCCGCCACCTCATCAAATGCCCTCTCTTGACGGCATTGTTCCTGTTCACTTTCATCGACTCTAAGAATAACATCCTCATCATCATCATCATCATCAAGAATGCCCGAATCAAACTCGGGTCGCCCATACAATCTTTCCAAGGCATCCTTTATATCAGAGCTAAGAGATGTTACCTTGTTTACCTTCAACTTAGTAAATAATTCCAACTCGTCAACGACTTGCTGATCGGTCGGATCAATCATCGCCAAAGTAAGGGAAGTTTCAGTTTTTGCTATCGGAACGATATTCTGCCGGAGAGCATAATTGTAGTTAATTATTCGGTTAAGAGTTTTATCAATTTCAATTCTCGAAAGATCAACAAAGGGAATATCGAGCTGCTCACATATTGCTTTGCAAACAACTTCTTCACTCACTAGGTTGTTCTGCTGTAAAAGTTCACCAAGTTTCATCCCACTTTCATGCTGGCTTTCAAGTACCTTTTTGAGAGTTCTTTTATCAATATTGTCATCATGCAACAGTATTTCCCCCAAAAGCCTGCGGGTATCATTCTTATGCTCAAAAACCTCAACTTGTAATTTGTCACGTGGCACATCCGGCCTACCAGCAAGATTATCACAGACAGTTTGTCGCTCTTTTTTTTCTAAACTCTTAACCGAATGTAATTGCACCATTGTTCCCCCTGGAAACTTAAAAAGTAATTACTTTCCATACCGGCATACTATCGTACAGTATAATTAATACTACTATATACTAGTTAAGCAGAATCCACAATAGGTCAAAAGTATGAAAAAAGCATGCTTTTTCACTTTTGGAGTATGAAAAAAGTATGAATTCATAGAAAGCACAGCGGGAAAAGTGGTACGAAGAGATGGTTTACCGGAGCTATTCTTGCTTAATTATTGGAGAAGGGCATTTTGGAAAGAATACAATATCTCACCGTTTATTAAAGCTCTGCCGAGTGCCTTGATAAACATTTATTTTAGCAGGTTTATTTGACCAAACAAGTTGTTGTTTGATAGTCTGGAATAATATCAACTATTTAAAGAAACTTACAAGATTTAGTTTTCAATCCTTTACCCGGCAGTATTTTCAAAGTTGATGTGCCATGGACGATAAGTTCATTATCCTCGTTAAAAATTTTCGCTTCGGCGTAACTTATCGATTTTCCAGACCTGATTGCATACCCTTCAGTTATCAACTTGCCACTTTGCACAGCTTGAAGATAATTCAATTTGAGGTCAATATTTACGAGACCGGCATCCTCAGGAATTCTCATAAAAACAGACCAGAATGTCGCCGTATCAATCAAAGTTGCTAAAACTCCACCATGAATAATGCCGTAAGCCCGGAGGTGACAGTCAGCGATTTCAAGTTCAACCGTAGCCCTGTCCAATTCTAAAGAGACAAGTCGCATGGCTATATGGCTCGGATAATGACTGCAATTGACGACGCTGATTATCTCAGGGGCGTATTCGGGATTTGGCTTAAGCATAAGTTAGAAAAATCCTTTACGACAAGGTTACTGTTTTTTTGGGATAAAGAGGTGAGATGGCCCACAAACGGCGGACAATGGCAGTAAATTTTTCGATAAAGGTATCAACCTCAGACTTGCTACTCCAGCGTCCGAGACTGATACGAAGTGAGCCTTGAGCAAGATCGGAACTGATTCCCATAGCCCTAAGCACCGGAGATCCCTGATGTTCGCCACTGGAACAGGCGGAACCGGCGGAAACCGCGATATCTTCAAGATCAAGATGAGCCAGCAGTGATTCCCCATCAACATAAGGGACACTTAAAGAGATAGTATTAGGAACCCGAAGTCGGCGATGGCCGTGAAATATCAGTTGCTGATCAAGCGCTGCCGCTAATCCGGCCTCAAGACGATCCCGCAACTTAGCCACCCGATGCCCCTCATCGACCATACCGGTAGTCAAAAGTTCACAAGCAACTCCGAGACCGGCCATACCGATTAGATTTTCGGTGCCACAACGCAGGCCGCCCTCCTGGCCGCCGCCATGAATCAAAGGTTCGAGTTCGACCCCGGAACGCACCCACAAAGCGCCAACTCCTTTAGGAGCATAGACCTTGTGACCGGAGAGAGAGAGCAGGTCGACACCCAAAGCCTTAACATCAATCTCAACTTTACCTAAAGCCTGGACGGCATCAGTGTGCAGAAGAATACCTTGAGCTCTGGTTAGTGCTGCAATCTCGGAGATCGGGAAAAGCACCCCGGTCTCATTATTAGCAAGCATCAAAGAGACAAGCACGGTATCATCACGAAAGGCAGCGCTAACCTGGGCCGCCGTCAGAGTGCCGTCTCCGGCTACCGGGAGACGCGTAATAACCGCCCCCAAACTTTCAAGGTGACGGCAACTCTCGGCCACCGCCGGATGTTCAACCGCCGAGATAATCACATGCGCTTTACGCCCCTGAGCAAGATGAGGCAAAACCACCCCTTTCAAGGCCAGATTATCACTCTCCGTACCTCCGGAAGTAAAACAGATCTCTTCCGCCTGGGCTCGCAGGAGAGTCGCCACCTGCTGACGGGAACGCTTAACAATCTCTGCCGCCGGGCGCCCGAAACAATGACTGCTGGAAGGATTACCGAAATTATCACGGGCCACAGTTGCCATCACTTCAAGAACCAGGGGATCGATTGGAGTGGTTGCGTTGTAATCAAAATAGATCTTTTCACTAGCCATTTTTTTCTTAAGTCCGTAAACGTAAAAAGGCCGGCAAAAATGCCGGCTGATAATAATGATAACAGAATGTGCTCAGGTGGCGGAACGTTGTAAACCTAACTCTTCACAACGCCATCAACCTTTCTTCCCCTGAAGCAGATCGGCCAGAGAGATCGAGCTCAAAAAAGAGCCGATTTTTTCATCCAGTTCTTCCCACATAGGCCGAGTAACGCAACAAGCATTGCGCAAATCGCTGGCAGCACAAGCGGCCTCATCATAATTATCACAAGTCTTACAATCGACCGGGTTTATCGACTCCTTGACAACTGACATAATCTCATCGAGAAAAATATCTTCAGGATCACGGGCAAAGAGATAGCCGCCCCCCGGCCCCCGGACACTCTTAACCAGCCCGGAACGACGCAAATGGACAAAGAGCTGCTCCAGATAGCTGACTGAAATTCCTTCGACTTTACTGATGTCCTTGAGCGATATCGGCCCATCATGAGCGCTTGAGAGAATACCCAAAGAGACCATAGCCCGAACTGAATAACGACCTTTAGTAGAAAGTTTCAAAAGTTTACCTCCATTGCCCGAGGCGGGCAGACATTAACACAGAGACCGCAGGCACTGCAGTTTTCCGGTGCGAAAAGAACCTTCATCGAAGGCCTTTCAATATAGAGAGCTCCGGTCGGACAAATTGCCGTACAGGCTCCGCAACTAGTACAAATATCCTCATTTCGTTTGACACTTTTTCTGATTGATTCAGCCTCGACCCCACTCTCCTTGAGAAAAGTCAGACCTTGCTCTATAAGCACTTCATCACCGATTATCTCAAGAACCAGGTAGCTCTCTTTGCGCGGCAAGATCACGGCCCGTAAGATATTTACCACCAGATCGTAATTCTTGATAAGCTGGTAGACTATCGGTTTATCGTAATTATTCTGATTAAAATGAAGAACATATATTCTCTTCATATATTAAATTCCTTCTACGATGTTATATTGATCAATTCAAGATCGCCGCCGGCGGCCAGATCATCTCCCATGACGGCTAGAGCTCCAAAGACACCATCTAAAGCCAGTGCCTTTTCAATAACACGAGCGAGATCGGCTTTTTT
>JAUVDU010000122.1 GCA_030595135.1 Deltaproteobacteria bacterium
AGAGAGCTGTATTGATTGCGACCGCTACGGGATATCCTGATTCGAGTTAAATGATATGCCGGGGTGAAGGTGCTACGTTTTCAGCACTTGGTCGTTGCGCTCAACCATTGAGAGTTCTTTTGCCATATCGAGGGTGATGTAATACTCGATTTTGGCGGTCGTTAAGTCACTGGAATCATTGTAGAGAATTTTATCTAGCTGGTAATCATCACCTTCTGTAAAATCAAACTGGCTTATTCTCCCTTGTATCCAGTGGGAAAATTGCTGTTTACTCCCCAAAAACTCATGTAATTCTCTGGCGTTGACCGCGTTAACTTCTTGACTCCCGATTTCCTGTTTGCTCACTTCGACTAAATTGGTTATGCTCTTCACGTGCCGAATATCCGCTTTAAAAAATCGGAAGTGGAAGGCCGGACTTTCGACATTTGAAATGATGGAAGTATGCCGAACCAAGATCGGGATTGTTTTTATCTGAGTGATGGAGAGAAAAAGGAAGAAGGATTTTAAATCTTGGCACCCATCTTGGCACCCAAGAGGAAAGTCGGCGAATCAGTGATAGCGGACACAAGAAAGGGCTTATCGATAATAAACCGATAAGCCCTTTGATTTGTTGGGTTTTCTGGTGGTGCCCGGAGCCGGAATCGAACCGGCACGGGATATTATCCCGAGGGATTTTAAGTCCCTTGCGTCTACCTATTCCGCCATCCGGGCCTGTTTTCGGGAACCGCTTTTTGGGGGAAAGAAAATTGGAGGCGCCATCCGGATTTGAACCGGAGATGGAGGTTTTGCAGACCTCTGCCTTACCACTTGGCGATGGCGCCAAAAAAAATCAGCAGGTGATGCTGATTTCCGTTGTTGAAAAAAGTTGGAGCGGGAAACGGGATTTGAACCCGCGACTTCGACCTTGGCAAGGTCGCACTCTACCACTGAGTTATTCCCGCGCATCAATTAATTTCGAGAGCGCTTTATAAACGAGTCGAAATTAAATGTCAACTTAAAAATCGAAATAAAATCAGCTTATCGGTATTGCTTTTTTGTCCTTATGGGGTCGATCTTTTATGACGGTCGGATTTTTTTGCCGAGCTGGTTTGGGCGGCGCGGCAATAGTCCTTGAAGATGTTTTAACCATATTGACAGTCATCCCGAAAAGGTATATAAGCGAATCCATTACATAGTTTCTCTGGGCGGTTAACTCAGTGGGAGAGTGCCACCTTCACACGGTGGAAGTCACTGGTTCAAATCCAGTACCGCCTACCAGAATGATGGAATTTAAGGGAGCCAGTGATGGTTCCCTTTTCTTTTTTTTTGCGGCAATATTTCGGGATTCTTTGATAGTTCATTTTGTGATTTAAGGAGCTATGGGTTATGACGTCGACAGTATATATGGCGGATCTCAGAACCAGCTTTAAAGACAATCTGTTTACTAAAATAGGTCGTCTCTTGGAGTCTGCGGGATTGGCTGAAGGAGTTAAGCCGCAATCGATGACGGCTATTAAAATTCACTTTGGCGAAGAGGGTAATGCCTCGTTTATTCGGCCCATTCTGGTGCGGCCGGTGGTTGATGCGATTCATGCTCTGAAAGGTAAGGTTTTTGTCACCGATACTAATACTCTTTATGTCGGGTCGCGCAGTGATGCGGTCAGTCATTTGGAGACGGCCATTCGCCATGGTTTTAATTTTCCGGTACTCAATGCTCCTGTATTGATCGCGGATGGTTTGCGCGGCAATAGTACGCGCACGGTTAAGGTCGGTTTGCGTCACTTTCAGGAAGTCAAGATTGCCGCCGAAATATTTAATGCCGATGCCATGGTGATCATGAGTCATTTTAAAGGTCATGAACTGCCGGGTTTTGGCGGGGCCTTGAAAAATTTGGGTATGGGCTGTGCCGGGCGTGAGGGTAAACTGAGTCAGCACGCCAATATCAGTCCCAAGGTGGCGCGTAAGCGTTGTGTCGGGTGTGGGCAGTGTCTCTCCTGGTGCCCGGCTCAGGCAATTAGCTTGGATGAGAAGAGCAGCAAGGCGATTATTGATAACGATGCTTGCATTGGCTGTGGAGAATGTATTGTTATCTGTCCGCAAAATGCGATCAATATTCGTTGGAATGAAACTATTCCGGTTTTTCAGGAGAAGATGATCGAGTATGCTTATGGGGCTTGTCACGGGAAGCGTGATCGGTGCTTTTTTATTAATTTTGTCTTGCAGGTGAGTCCTGCCTGTGATTGTTATGCTCATAATGATACGCCGATTGTGGCCGACATCGGGCTTTTGGCGTCACGTGATCCGGTGGCCTTGGATCAGGCATGTGCTGATCTGGTGATCGCCGCACCGGGGCTGCCCGGCAGTGCTTTGGGCTCCGAGGTTGAGGCTGGGAGTGATAAGTTCAAGATATTATATCCTGAGGTTGATTGGCGGACGCAATTGGCTTATGCCGAAGAGATTGGCCTGGGTTCGCGCTCCTATAGTTTGGAAAAAGTATAAACTTTCGGTCAGGCACTATTTAGCCATCCTGTGAATTTTTTTGTGAATTTATTATAGTTTTGTTGGTGAAATTCGGAAAAATGCTTGCAATTTGTGGTCTATTGGTGTAGCAGGCTCGACTTTGGTTCAAAACTTGGGGAGAACCTGTTTTTCCCTTAGGTTTTTGAAACTTCCTTGCTCCAGGTTTGGGGCTATTTAACTCAGAAGGAGGAAATCTGAAAAATGAGTGAAGTGGTAAGAAAGTATGAGTTGATCTACATCCATCCCGGCAATTTGCCGAGTGAGGATGTGGAGACGGTGGATGAGACCCTGAACGGGACTCTGGAGAAAATGGCAGGCGAACTTCTGCATCGCGAAGACTGGGGCGTAAGAGCTTTGGCCTATCCCGTGAAAAAACATGCCGAAGGGCGCTACATTCTGTTACGTCTGGCTTGCTCAGCGGATTGTTTGAAAGAGATTGAGCGGCGTTTTAAGATTACTGAGTCGGTAATCAAATTTCTCTCTATCCGACTGGCAGATGATTTTGTTCAGGAGGTTATTCCTGAAGAGGTTGTCGAAGAGGGTACTGAAGAGGTCGCTAAAGAGGCTTCTGAAGAGGCTCCCAAAGAGGAAAGAGTGGAAGAGGCCCGGGAAGAGGGTGAGGCTACCGTCGAAGAGGCTTCTGATGAAGTCGAGGCGGTAAGCAAGAGCGATGATGCTGAAGATAAAAACCCGGGAGAAGAATAATGGCTTTTGCAAGGAAAAAAACTGACGCACGTGGGGGCAGTCGGCGCCGCTCTTTTGTGACCAGAAGAAAATATTGTCGTTTTTGCGCCGACAGCTCATTGAAGATTGATTATAAGGATATTCGTCTCTTACGTTATTATATCAGTGAGAAAGGTAAAATTGTTCCGCGTCGTATCTCCGGAACTTGTTCGGCTCATCAGCGTGAGCTGATGGTGGCGATTAAACGGGCCCGCAATATCGCCTTACTGCCTTTTTCGGTAAGTACTCCGAAACCTTATTAAGTGATGGGTGATTGTGAGTCTCTCCCGATACGGGGGTTGAAAAGTCGTGGTTGAGGATCAGGTTCTTTTAAGTCGAACGTTGCCGATTGCGGTGCTTGCGACAATTTTGCTCTATCTGGGCGGAGCCATTTTCCCGGTTGTCGGGGCTCTGGTTGGTTTGGCAGCGATTGCGCCGGGTGTCTATCTTCGTTTTCAAACCTCTTTGCGCTGGCCGCCGACAGTTATGGTGCTGGCCGTTGTCGGGCTACTTTTTCTGGGGTTTCGAACCCCATCACCGGTAGCTGTTTACTTTTTTGAGTTTGGTCTCTCCACTCTGGTACTTGATGATCTTTTAAGACGTCGGCGTCCCGGGGTTGAAACCATCTTTATGGCCGCAGCCGTAACTACTTTTATGGTAGTTTTGTTAATGTTGTGGTTGAGTTATGATCAGGGGATAACGCCGGTCGTTTTGACTGAGCGTTTTCTTTCTGCCAATATCGCGGCCGTTTGTGCTATCTATGAGAATGCCGGGGTTGCAGCCTCACAGCTTGACGCTTTGCGGCAGGCTGCGGAAGAGGTTGCGGTTTGGGCTGGTTCGCTGTTTCCGACCCTGCTCTTTATCGCGTTTTTTATGGTTCAGGCCTTCGGCTTTGGCGTAGCTCAAGTGTTCTACAGCAAACGACATGGTTGTTTGCCCGAGATTTTGCGCGAGGCATCACCATTTTCCCGTTTTCAGCTTCCGGGGTTTCTGGTTTGGCCCTTGATCCTCTGTTTGGGAGGGGGGCTGTTTTTACCTTTGTCGGGTTTGCTTCGTTTTCTGTTTCTGAACGGGGCCGGCATTTTGTTGTTTGCCTATCTGCTTCAAGGATTGGCGATACTGCAGTTTGCCTTCGAAACTTTTGCCGTAGGCAGGGTTCAGAGATTTTTTGTTTTTTTCTTTTTTTTAGCGTTTCAGTTTCTTTTTGTCTTCTTTGTTTTGCTGGGGATATTCGATATCTGGTTTAATTTTAGAGAGCGAATTGTGCGTCGTCAGCAGGCCTTGAAAGAGTAGTTTGCAGCATCTCTTGTAAGAAACTGTAGAAAAAATATTTATGGAGGATTTTTATTATGCGAATAATTTTACAGGAGCCGGTTGAGCATCTTGGTAATATTGGCGACTTGGTGACCGTTGCCGATGGTTATGCGCGCAACTACCTTTTGCCCACCGGGCGGGCGATATTGGCCAATGAGGGCAATATCAATTACGTCAAACACCATCTGCGAGGTCTGGAGAAGAAGCGGATTAAACTCCAAGTCCAGGGTGAGGCTCTGCGTGATCGCTTGGCGTCTTTGAAACTCGAATTTGAACGTAAGGTCGGTGAACAGGGCAAGCTTTTTGGCTCGGTTACGGTCATGGATGTTGCGGAAAAAATTAACGAGAGTGGTATCGAGATTGATCGGCGCAAGATTGAACTGCCCGAAGCTATCAAGAGTGTTGGTGACTTTAAAGCTCTGGTTAAAGTGCAAATGGGTATTGTTGCAGAAATCAGCATCGTTGTCGTTGGTGATCAGGAAGAAGTTGTTCCGGCCGAAGCGACCGAGGTTGTGGCTGATTCTCCGGCAGCGGAGAGTGAAGAAGCTGAAGTTCAAGCGTAGCTATTTCCCAGTGACGGTCTGATCCTTAAAGACCGGGCCGTCACTGGAAATCCATTCTGACATTTCTTCCCGTTCCAACCACCCTTATAATTTTTCTTTCCTTCTCTCTCTTTTTGATATACACATCTTAAGGCAGAGTTGCGTCTGGTTCTTCGGCAATGCTACAATTGAAATTTTCTTTGCTCGATAGAGGTTGTTAATGGCAAAAATGTTCAAAAAAAATGAGGCTGCGGATCAGCTGCGCATACCGCCTCAGAGCTTGATGGCGGAAGAAGCCCTGCTCGGTGGGGTTATGCTGGAAAATTCGGCTTTAAGTCAGGTTAGTGATTATGTTCGGGAGGAGGACTTCTATCGTCCCGGCAACCGGGAAATTTTTAAAACCATACTGTTGCTCTCTAAAAACAGTGAACCGGTTGATCTGGTAACTGTTGACGACCATTTAAAACAGCGGCAGAAACTTGACGAAGTGGGCGGCAGCGGCTATCTCTCATCTTTAGTTGATAACGTGCATACGGCGGCCAATCTGATGGCCTATGCCCGGATTGTCAAGAATAAGTCACTGCTTAGAGGCCTGATTCATACGGCTACTGATATTGTTGAGCAGAGTTATGGTGAGGTTGAGGATGTCGATCTTTTGATCGATGACGCGGAAAAATCTATTCTTGATGTTGCCAAAACCCGAAACCAATCTGAGATCACGCCGATAGATGAGGTTGTTAAAAGTAGTTTTGCCGCGATCGATGCCGCTTACCGGAGCAATACCACGATTACCGGAGTGTCGACC
>JAUVDU010000370.1 GCA_030595135.1 Deltaproteobacteria bacterium
GTCGTTGTCCCGGTTTTGCCGGTTTCTGCGACCGTCGCCAGCGATGGAGCGAAGGCGGTTCCCGAAACTTTATCACCCTTTGGATCAAGCAGGCCGCGCTCCATTTTTTCAGAACCATTTTGCGGAAGGCGCTCCATTAGAGTGTGGGCCTGACTGCCTTGCAAGGTGGCGGCGACCGCCGCCGCCAGATCGTAATCGTCGGTTTTCGACCAGTAGCTGATAAAAACCGTAAAATGACCACCGCAGATAGCGGCCGAATCCAGTCCCTGTTCGCCGGCCAGGGAGAAATCGAGCGAGCAGCTTTGGCTTTTTTCAATCGTTTCCTGAGCCGCTTTGATAACTTCATGTTCACCGATGCCGCCGCCGACCGTTCCGATGATTGAGCCATCTTTTCGCACCAGCATCCGGGCCCCGATCTCTCGCGGTACCGATCCCCGTCTCTCGATTATCGTACAGAGGGCAACGCCGTTTTCATTTTCCAGAGTGGTGCTGAGATCTTTCCAACTGAATTCCATATTTTTTTACACAATAATATTAAATGTTGAGCGGGTTTATTTCTAAGTTGCGTCGGTATAATCGATATATGATGAAATTGCAATTAGTATATATATTGAATCAAGGCGGCGTCGGTATAACTGCTCCTGAACTTTCCGGCCGGTTGGCGAAATAGCTCTTCCAGGTATCGATATCTTTCCGGCCTGCGGTGTGGCTAACCGGGATTTTAAGGGCGTTGGGAAACTGTTTTTTGATGAAAGGGCGGATGCCACTTTCACCACTTAAAGATAAAATCTCACCGATATGTGATTGCCGGATCAGATAGGGATGGGCGGGTCGGTTGTTCTCGACGGCGATCAACGGCCGGGGAGATTTTGGCTCCAGGGAATCGACAAATAAAGACAATGTTTCCGATGTGATAAAGGGCATATCGCCGAGCAGGACGAGGATCCCGTCACTTTTGTGGTTTTCTTTGTTCAGCTGTCGGAGTCCGGTACTTAGTGAGCTGAACATCCCGACTTGCCAATCGGGGTTGTTAATTATTTCAACCTGCTCAAGCGGGGTTGCCAACGTGGTGCAAATTTCTTCGAACCAGGCCCCGAGGACAACATGGATTCGGGAAATTCCCGGCGTTGCCGACACTTGCTTAATGACATGGCTTAAAATTGTCTCTCCCGTCCCCCAGGGCAACAGCTGTTTGGGTCGCCCAAAACGTTGCGCCTGCCCGGCCGCCAGAATTAAGACGTCAATTTTAACATTTGAGGTATTCGGGACATAATTCAAATCTTTTCTTCCTTGACCCATTATCAATTTCTGTACTAAATAGAATTAATGTCAGTTTTGAGGTGTCAAACATGATGTACGTGCTCGAATATGCTCGAATAAAGTCGAGAAATCACCTAAATCGTCATTTCGGCGAAAACCGGAATCCAGTGAATTTAATAACTACCGGATACCGAGTCAAGTCCGGCATGACAATTCTTATATTTTTGTAACTATTCAGGGTAATATTTTTTTCACCATGAAATCTGATTTATCCCTTGACAGTGCTTTGATTATTTGCTAATCGGTGCGGTTCCCCAGCCCGGAGAGATGACCGAGAGGCTGAAGGTGCACGCCTGGAAAGCGTGTGTGCGGGTAACCGTACCGAGGGTTCGAACCCCTCTCTCTCCGCCATTTTAATGAAAAGCACTTTTTATGCCCCGCAGGAAGTGCCCTTGGGGTGCGAAGTCAATTATAATGACATCGTAAAAAGTTACGGGATGGCTAAGAAAAAATTTTGATAGACAAGTTGTTGTGGTTTTCCAGGCGCGAGACTATACAAGTAGTATGTCGAGTGTCTGGAAAAACACAACAACGCAGGATATCGGAACTTTTTACGACGCCATCATTTTTATCCCCATGGGTGATAACCAGGTCCTGTGCAACGGCGACGGCGTGAACCCCGTCAGATCCGGAAGGAAGCAGCGGCAGCACCGCTCTCCGTGTGCCGCAGGGTAGCCTGGTTATCTCTCATGGGGATAAATTTTTTGTAACTATTCAGCTAACCCGCAAATTCAGGGGACACAATTCTGATTTCCTTCGGAGAATCAGGTTATGTCCCCAGAATTTACTGAAATTCATCTATATACGGTGCTTTTTTACTCACGCTGAATAGTTACAATGTTTTTATAAGTTAGAGGAGTTATGGCGGAAGCATATCAGGTTCTGGCCCGTAAGTGGCGGCCGCAGCTTTTTGCCGAATTGGCAGGGTTGGAGCATATCGCCAAAACCCTGCAGAACGCGATTCGTCTGAATCGGGTTGGCCATGCTTTTATCTTTACCGGTTCGCGCGGGGTCGGCAAAACCTCCGCCGCGCGGATTTTAGCCAAAGCCTTAAATTGTGTCAACGGGCCTGCGGAAGAGCCCTGTAATCAGTGTGAAAACTGTATTGCGGTTACCGCCGGCAACGCCGCCGATGTTATCGAGATTGATGGTGCCTCCAATCGTGGGGTTGGCGAAATTCGTTTGTTGCGCGAGAATGTTACCTACCTGCCCCAGAGTTCACCTTACAAGATCTATATTATCGACGAAGTTCACATGTTGACGACCGAGGCCTTTAACGCTCTTCTGAAAACCCTGGAAGAGCCGCCGGATCATGTCAAATTCATCATGGCGACAACCGATGTTCATAAGGTGCCGATGACCATCCTTTCGCGTTGTCAGCGTTTTGATTTTGGTCGTTTAACCGGGGCCACGATCGCCGCGACTCTGGTTGAAATCGGTGAGCGTGAAAATTTGACTTTTGGCC
>JAUVDU010000048.1 GCA_030595135.1 Deltaproteobacteria bacterium
CTTGTCGAAATGCTGTTAACCGGTGACCTGCTCTTTGTCGGCAGCATCGGTCGTCCCGACCTGGCCGGCGGTGAACTTATAGAAGAACAAATCAGAAACGCTTATCACAGCCTGCGCGTAAAACTTGATGAATTTCCTGACTATGTAGAAGTTTATCCCGCCCATGGAGCAGGCTCTCTCTGTGGTGCCGGAATCAGTGCCAAACCTTCATCGACCTTAGGCTTTGAACGACTGACTAACCCCTTTATGCAACTCGATTTTGAAGATTTCAAAATCCGACTGAGCCAAAACACGCCGCATCGACCAGTTAACTTCACCCACATTATAAACACCAACCTGCAAGGATCGAAACTTACTGAAAAGTTACCGGTGATTAGCGAGTACAAACCCCTAACCTGTAAAAGATTCCTTGAAAGTGATCCGAACAAGCTGCTCATCGATTTAAGGGAGGCAACCGCCTTTGGCGGCGCCCATATCCCCGGCAGTTTCAATATCGGCATGGCCGCCAACTCCGCGACCTGGATCGGGAATGTAGTTAAACCGGAGAGCGAAATCCTGCTCCTGGCCAATAATCATCAAGAGATTGAAGCTGCAACAACCATGTTCCGCAGGGTCGGCTACGACAATATCAGAGGCTACATCATCGGCTTAAGCAGCTGGATTCTAGCGGCTGAAGAGACCGGTTTTCTACCCCAGATCACCGTCCACTCCCTGCACCATGTGCTCGATAAATATAGCAATCATAGGGTCTTAGATGTCCGCAATGAGCAAGAGTGGCAAACCGGTCACATCGAAAAAGCTGAGCATCTAGCCCTGCCGGAACTTATAAATCGAGGGTTTAACAGCAACCTTGATCAACATATCAGTGTCATCTGCATGTCCGGTTACCGTTCCAACATCGCCGCCTCAATCCTTAAACAGCAAGGCTATAAAAATGTCTACAGTGTTATTGGCGGCATGAGTACTTGGAAGGCCGCCGGCTACCAAATTACTTAGAGCCCGACCAAAGCGGCAAATGTTCCTTATTAATCGTGGCCAAAATCGGCAGAGAGGTGTCCTTTTCCGAAAGGACAACCTCCTGACCAGGCCACTTTATACCAATTCCCGGATCATTCCAAAGCAGCCCGTACTCATCTCCATGAGAGTACAAATCAGTGCATTTATAGTAGACTTCAGCCGTCTCACTCAAAACCATAAAGCCATGCGCCAGACCCGGCGGCACAAAAAGCTGGTGTCGATTACTTTCTGACAGATTATATCCAACCCAACGGCCAAAAGTCGGCGAACCGCGCCGGATATCAACGGCCACGTCAAAAATCTCACCCTTCAAAACAAAAACCAGTTTCCCCTGCGGCTGTTTGAGCTGATAATGAAGTCCGCGTACCGTACCTCGTCCCGAATATGACATATTATCCTGAACAAAACTGTAAGGCACCCCCCCCTCACTATATTTACCCTGATTGAAGGTCTCCATAAAAAAACCCCGATTATCACGAAAAACATCAGGTTTTATCAAACAGACACCTTCGATCTCGGCACCTATAAAATCCATCAAGCAATCTCCTTGTAAAAGGGATAAAATCCATACAAAAGGATACCACCATCAAGAAGTAAAGAGAAGAAAAAAAGAGATGAAAACAATATTTCAACTAAAAAGGTGAGACCTTGTCGCCGAATACTCAACAATAAAGTGTTGTTTTTACACCCTTCATGATATACAAAATCGGTGTACTCAGACAACGACCGTTTGTTTAAGGAAACCCGTAAAGGAGAACCTATGAAAATCACACTGAGCTATGGCCCTGAAGGTTTACCCCTTGAAATAACTGAAAGCCCGGGATTTCAGGGCGTTTTACGACCTCGTGAAGCGCCAGCCGCCGAAAACCCGGAAGCAGCTGTTTTACAAACCCTGCGCAAACCGATTGCGGCAAAGCCATTGGCTGATCTCGCTAAAGGTCGACAGAGCGCCTGTGTGGTTATCAGTGATATAACCCGCCCGGTGCCTAACCAGATCATCCTCCCCCCCTTGCTCGCCGAAATCGAGAACGCCGGCATAAAAAGGGAAGAGATTACTATCCTGATTGCCACCGGCATCCATCGTCCCAATGAGGGTGATGAGCTGATCGCTCTGGTCGGGGCCGAGATTGCCGAAAACTATCGTATCATCAATCACTTCTCCAAAGAGGCGGACGATATGGTTTTAGTCGGTGAAATTAACGACGGCGTCCCAGCCCTGATCAACCGTCACTACGTTGCCGCCGATCTTAAGATTTTGACCGGTTTTATCGAACCCCATATGTGGGCCGGTTTTTCCGGCGGCCGCAAATCGATTCTGCCCGGTATCTCTTCACTGGAAACCCTTGAGTATATGCATGGCCCGGAGATGATTGCCCATCCAATGACCGTTTACGGGGCTCTTGCAGGAAATCCTTTTCATGAAGCGGGTCTGAGTATCATGAAGAAGGCCGGGGCCGATTTTATGGTTAACGTCACCCTTGACACCAGCAAAAAAATCACTCGGGTTTTTGCCGGCGACCCGGTCAAAGCTCACCTTGAGGGATGTCATTTTCTTGCCCCTTTTTGTACCATGAAACTTGAAGAACCGCTCGACTTTATAGTTACAACCAACTCCGGTGCACCCTTAGACTGCAACCTCTACCAATCCGTTAAAGGCATCACCGGAGCCGCACCGGTGGTCAAAGCGGGCGGTGAGATTCTGATTGCCAGCGCCTGCAGCGAGGGTGCCGGCAGTCCCGAATACATTGAAATTTTGCAGATGATTGACACTCCGCAAAACTTTATCAAACGCCTTTTAGCGAGAGAGTTTTTTATCCCCGACCAGTGGTGCGCGCAAGAGACCTACCAGGTTATGATTGATCATCCGGTCTGGCTCTACAGCGACGGCTTGAGCCCGGCCGAGATTGAAAGTTACCATATGAAACCGGTCAAATCTCTGGAAAAAGCGATAGCCGAATTACTGAAACAACATGGTTCTCAAGCTCGTTGGGCCGTGGTTCCCGACGGACCTTTGTTGATTCTGCAACTGTCGTAAATACAGGTACCTATAATTCAAAAGTTGAACTACAGCGGATAACGGTGAACTTTGTTCGCTGTGAGCGCAGCGAGGAAGTGCCCTTGGGGTGCGCCCTCATAAATGGGGTCACATCTTGACAATGACTGTTGGCAGCTTTTCGGCTTATCCAATTATTTCGATACGCCATAGTCAAGAAATGACCCCAACCGAGACAAAACGAAACCTGAATGTCACAATCAAACTAAAGAGGCGATAGCATGAGTACCAACATCATACAGCTTACCAAAGTTTTAAATGATCTTGAATATCAAGAAATTGATGATTTCTGCAACGCCCATCAAGGGATTGAAAATCTTCTTGAAATCGCTGAATTCCTGCAGGAAAAATTCTCTTTGACGCTGGTTCTGGATCAAGAGATCGTCGCCGGATTCGCATCCGACAGCTCCAACCTTCCGGCCCGGGCCGAAGCTCTCTGTCGGCCGAATAGCGAGCACCAGACAGCCATCATCTTAAGAGCCGGACGGGCGGCAAAGATTCCGATGACACTCTCCGGCGGCCGCTCCAACCTGACCGGCAGCGCAACCGCGGAAGGTGGAATTGTCATTTCGACAGCCAAGCTGGATGAAACAGAAATTGTTGTTGACCGAGAAAAACTCCAGGTAACCAGTCCGGTCAATATTATCCTTGAAGAGTTGCGTGAAAAGATTCTTGAAGATACAAGGAAAGCTCTTTACTATCCGGTTGACCCCACCAGCCGGGGCGATGCCTGGGTTGGTGGAACTATCGCCTGTAACGCTTCCGGCTTTACCCCCGGCGAGATCGGGGCGACCAGGGACTGGGTTGTGGGTCTTGATGTCATCCTGCCTGACGGTCTGAAAATCAAGGCCGTACGCGGTCAGTACATCTCTGAAAACGGAGAGTTCATTCTGGAAGATAAAAAGCAGCAAAGAGGCTGGCCGGTTCCAACCTACCCGCAACCCCAGATAAAAAATGCCAGCGGCCCCTTCTCGTCTCCTGACGGCAAAATTGATTTGATCGATATGTTTATCGGCAGCGAAGGTCTTTTTGGCCTGGTTACCGGCTGCATCCTGAAACTTGCCCCGCGCCCCAAGGAGTATCTCGACCTCTTTTTCTCACTCCTCGATGAAGATCGAGCGATTGCTTTTTATCAATTCCTCGACCAAGAGCTTGCCGGCAATTTCGGAACCTTAAGCGCTTTTGAATATTTTGGGGTTAACAGCCAGAGCTACATGGATCACAGAGAGCGCCTCTTTTATGGCGATAATCAGGTGGCTATCTATCTTCAAATACCAATGGGAGAAAAGAGCCTCGACCAGGAGATCGAAATCTGGTTTAACCGGCTTCTGGCATCTAATTGTGATATCGACCCGGAAGCGGTAATTCTTCTCGACAATGAACCCAAACGCCGGATTTTCATGGAGTCACGCCACTCGATGCCGGCCAACGCCCTTGAGGTCATCCAGAAACACGGCACCTACACAATCATGACCGATACCGTCGTCCCACCGGAGCGTTTTGCCGAATTCCTCGACTACATCCACGCCCTGCTCAAAACTGAAGGTATTGACTATTTATCATTCGGCCACTTTGGCGACTGCCATCTCCACTTCACATTGCTGCCCGAGCAGGAGAAACTGAAACGGGCGGCCGAACTCTATGACCTTTTCATCGTTAAAGCGGTCGAGTTGGGCGGCGTCTATTCAGGTGAACATGGAACCGGCAAACGCAAACGTAAAGATTTTATAACCCTCTATAACCAGGCCGCAATCGAGCAGCTAAAAGCGTGCAAAGCCGCCGTTGACCCCGATTTCCTGATTAACCGAGGTAATGTTTTTATCCCCTGACGCAGACTGGCTGGAACCAATTTTTGTAACTATTCAGCGTAAGTAGAAAAGCACCAAATAGTGATGGATTTCAGTAAATTCTGGGTAGAGTAGAGAGCAGGATTGCCCAGCTTTAACCTCGGCCTATCTGTTTCCGTCCCTTTCGTCTGACGGTGCCTCAATAGCCGTGGCATGACCAAATTCACCTGCCCTCCCTCATCAAACCGTGCGTACGGTTTTCCGATGTTCTTCACTGTAAGGCATGCGCTATCTTCCATTTAGCGTTAGTTGGTATTTTATACAGACCAAGTTGACGGTAGAGAAAATCCGACGAAAATCGGTTATACCCACCTGTTCGGGTACGCACCTTATATCGTGTACGCAAGTGTTTGCGTACACGTTCCTCTGTAAACCACTTGACCTGCCCCAGTACTTTCGTGCTGTTTCCACAGTGAAAGTAAGCAGACCATCCGCGCACTACTTGATTAACCTCTTTAACTAACAGGGGAAGTGGTACGGGAGTTCTTCTACGATCGGTAAGTTCTTTCACTCTGGCGGTAATGAGATTAACATCAATGCCCATTGCCTGCGCCAGCTTAACAAGAAATGGTAGAAACTTGCTGTCATGATGGTTTGCTGGTGCCAATATAGAGACAAGAGGAAAACTCTGTCTGCTCTGAACGTCAATTACTGTGAGGGTATGTAGACGGTAACCAACAATATATATTGATTTATCTCGTTTATTGCGCCGCGTGCCGCAGTCACAGTCAAGGTCACCGTAAATACGTATCTTCTTTCCTTTGATTGTCATGATGGCCAAAGGAACTTTACAGTCATTTGCTAACTCTGTGGAATCAACAGCGCAGAGGGTGCAACCTCCGAGCAGATCTGATTTGTAAAAATGGTGAAGAAAATATATAAGAAGATTGATTTGTTGCTTAAACGTCATATTGGTTCTAAATCTACTGAGCTGCGTATGGTCTATGGTTGTATTTTTATGTAGAGGCAAACCGATAAAAACTCGGTTTTGCTGGCGATCTAAGCCCAAATATTCATCATCACAGAAATCACGGTAACTGATCTCAGGATATTTGAGAGCCTTTAACAGTTCTGCTCGAAATAAATGGCTAGGAAAAATTTTTCTCATGGAAGGACTATAGCTATCATTGGAAAGCAGATTATTGATAATTGTATCATCAATAATCTGATCAATTAATTGTAGCTCTTCATCCTTTATGTAAATAGCAGAACGATCGTAGTTGCTAAATTTTATGATTCTGCTACAGGTTATTTCGTCAATATATTCAGCCATTTTGTCGAGGTTGATGATACCGCTGACTGGAAGTTGATTATTGATTCCAAGCAGGTCTTCATCCGGGGTTGCAATAAGACAGAAGTTACACCATAATGAAACTGACAATTCCCAATATTGACAGGTCAGAATGCTTAAGAACCTTAAACAGAATGAACATAAACCACTTAACTTTATTTCCAAACTTATACGGTGCTTCAAAGTTTTGCAACATTTCTGGTGAAATAAAAAAATATTAAAACATGCCCAACGCTTAAATCCAGCGGACGCAAAAAGCCGCGCCGCTGATTTAAGCGTTGGGCGCGGTTTGGTGTTGGAAAACATAGAGCATATATCCGGCATATTTGAAGAATTATATTGTTTTGTGTTGAAATAACATGATATCCGTGTTATTATGTGTATATGTGCGCTAGGGAAGCTAGCGCAACCCAGCAGGTGAAAGTCCTGTCCAAGTAAGCCTGCTACCGAAACAAAGGTATATCGAGGCGCTTGGTAGCGAGTCTTGCGCTCTGTGCAGAGAGAGGTGGGGTCAACCTTTCGAACAACCAAAGTGAAGCGTAGACAGCGATATAGTCAGCCATTGGGTGGAGATAGTCACCCTTAAGCGATTGAGCTCCGAGAGATATTTGAGATGCGGAAAGGTCCAACCTGTATGATTAGGCGAAGACAACATCAATCTTTCTCACAAAGATTGGCTTTCCCGGGGTCCTAGAGTATGGCGGGTTATAAAGGGTTGCGTTGGAACCTAGGACACCCCTTTCAGGTCGGCGAAAGCCGAAACGCAACAGCAAGAGTCGAATCTCAAGCCAAGCGGGATGCCTGATTGGGGAGTCAGATCAGCTCATAGTAGTGATGAAGCGGGGTAATTCCTGTGGAGCGAAGGGGCTGACAAAGTTTGAACCGGGTTAACAGGTACACCCTCTACACACTGTGGTAGAATAAGGGTGCACAACAGGAAAAGATCATGACGCAACAATCAGAACTTTTTCAAAACCGCTGGACAAGGATACGTCTCACAGCTGGGAGTGGCGATGTAGCGTTCAACAATTTGTTAACGCACATCAACCTGGAAACTCTCAGTGAAGCGTTCAAGGCTCTAGATGGTTCGAAAGCCTTGGGAATAGACGGCATAAGTAAACAGGAATACGGCAAAGCGCTTGAGGGTAATCTTAGCAATCTAGTGGAACGAATCCACAAAGGTAGCTACAAACCCCAAGCCAAACGGGAAGTCTTGATCCCAAAAGCTGACGGTAGCAAGCGACCACTGGCAATAGGCTGTTTTGAAGATAAAATGGTAGAGTGGGTAGTCTCCAAGGTATTGGAGAACATCTACGAACCCCGGTTTATCAGAAACTCATTCGGGTTTCGCTCAAACAAATCAGCCCATCAAGCCATAAACGCCATATACAAAACGCTTAAGGACAACAAACGACCCAATGTCGTAGAGATTGATTTCGCCCGTTTCTTCAACACTATTCCACATCGGAAGATGATGAAGGTACTGGATCGGTGTATTGTAGATCGTCGCTTCAAAGGGTTGATTGGCAGGCTTATGAAAGCCACCATTCAGACCGCCGACGGCACAACCATTCCCACCGAAGTGGGCACGCCACAGGGATCAATAGTGAGTCCCGTTCTAGCCAACATATATCTGGACGAAGTGCTGGATAAGTGGTTCATTAAGAACCATGCATCCTACAATAGCATTATTGTTCGATATGCGGATGATGCGGTGTTCATGTTCAAAACTGAAGAACAGGCAAGCTCATTTCTTGAGCAACTGTACCAGAGAGTCGCTCAGTACGGGCTTGAACTTCACCAGGACAAAACTCGCATTATTCAGTTCCGTAACACCGAGAGGAGTCAGTTTGATTTTCTCGGCTTTACCTTCTATTGGGGAAAAGGAGTTGGGCGCAAACACTTACTCAAGCTCAAAACCCGAAAGAAGACGCTCCTCAAGAAAATGCAGGAGTTTGACCATTGGGTGAAAGATGTCAGAAGCAAAATGAGAATAAGTGAGATCTGGAGACTCGCGCAGTCGAAGATCCAAGGGCACTATCAATACTTTGGCTACTGGATGAACCGAACAAAATTGAACCACTTCTACTACGAAGCAGTGAAAAGCCTGTTCAAATGGCTTAATCGGCGCAGTCAAAAGCGTTCGTACGGATGGGAAGGATTTCAGGAACGTTTGAATCAGTTTCCACTCGGAGAGCCTCCACCCATAAATCAGTTACGAAACTTAGGATGGAACCCTTATGTGTAGACGGAAACAAGCTTTGAAGAGCCCCGTGCGGGAAATCCGCATGCGGGGATCTGTGAGGGTTTTATCCTTCGCTAAATCTTTCGAGATTAGTGAAGGATAATTCTACTCGATGAAAGCAAAACACAGGAAGATATTAACGGCCATTTTCATCAGACCTACCAAGGCAAATATCAAATTCAGCGATATTGAAGGGCTTGTTATAGCGCTTGGCGGTGAAG
>JAUVDU010000399.1 GCA_030595135.1 Deltaproteobacteria bacterium
CCGGTGGCATCGCTCTCCTTTTCTATAAATTGAGCATAGAGCTCAGCCACCAAAAAAGGTTCGGTAGCGACCGCCACCTCAATGTCTACTTCTTTACTCACTTCTCCCATTACAACTCCTCCAAAATCATCTCAACCGGAGTCTTGTACATCTTCCGGTTATTACACTCTTTACAACAGGGAACCACATTACCCTTAACACTACGCCCCCCTCTTGAGACAGGGACAATATGATCCATCGTCAATTCTTGAGCTGGAAACCGGCGTCCGCAGTAGTGACATAAACCTTTTTGCAGTAGTCGCTGCCAATACTGACTGTTACGCAACTGGCGGGCTTTTTCACGCTCCCGTTTAATATGCCGGCTATCCGCTTCAATCTCAATCCATTCACTCACCATCGATTACTACCCCTACCCTTTAACTCCCATCGTTCCAGTCCATTTAGCGGCAAAACGCTCCAGCTCTTCCGGCGTATCTATACCTGACCAGAGGGAAGTGCATGGCAAAATCTCAATCGGAAAACCATTCTCGAGCCAGTTTAACTGCTCCAGATTCTCGACCGCCGCTAAAACTCCAGGCTCCAGACAATTCAAATTACGCAAAAAACTACCACTGTAACCATAAATGCCCAGATGCTGCAAAACTCCGGAATGACCCTCTTGCAGAGCTCGAACACCTGAGCTCTTATCCTGATAACAGGGAATCGGAGAACGGGAAAAATAGAGGGCTTTCCCTTTAAGATCAACAACTACTTTAACAACATGAGGCGACTGGTAGTCGTCAGGATCCAACAAAGAGACAGCCGCAGAAACTATCAGGTCAGGATTGTCCCTTTCCACCAATAAATCAATGATCCGATCAATCAACTGGGGATCAATTCCCGGTTCATCGCCCTGAACATTGATAAACCATTTTACCTCAGGATAGCGCAAAGCGATTTCAGCCAATCTCTCGGTACCGCTTTTATGGTGAGCGGCAGTCATCTCGACCCGGCCGCCAAAGCCCTGCACGACTTTGGCAATCCGCTGATCATCGGTAGCCACCACCACTTCCTGAGCCTGACGAGCCTCTCGGCAGGCATCTAAAACCCAGGCAACCATCGGATGACCATGTAACAAAGCCAAGGGTTTGCCGGGAAAACGCCGGGCCGGATACCGGGCCGGAATAACAATCCAGGATTCACTACTCACAATATAACGACCTCATTCACAGAATTTCGCCCACTTCAACCACTGACCTACTCTACACAGAAAAAATAAAAAAACAACCCGAAAATAAAAAAAAACTTGACAAGTATAACCGTTTTCACTACCTATACTTGCAAATTATTATTCAGGAGGAAGAACATGGCCAAATCAGTACTCAAAACCATCAACTACCAGGTTGGAAAACTGTGCCGTTTGGGAAGCCGTAAAGCAAAACTTATGGCCATCAGCAATCGGCGTAAACAACAGCTTCGCCATCTCGGAGAGAGGGTGTACATTTTTAAGGCCTTGCAACAAGATGAAGACATTTGGGAAAAAGATGAAATTTCCCAACTCCTGCTTACGATTGCCGACCTTGACCAGGAACAAGAGATGGTCATTGATGAAATAAATGAAATAAAAGCTGAGAGCCCACCTGAAGATATCTGTTACGGCTGTCAGGAAGAATCAACCAGCCCGAAAACGGAAGCTCCGACTGAGACGACACCTGAAGTAACGGTTGCCACCCCTGAAATTATGGTTGAAGTACCTGAAGTCAAGAAAGAAGCTGAAAAGGTTGATGAGATCGTCGTCAACCCGGCCAAAACTGAAGAGAAAGCCAAACCCAAAACTCCACGTCGGCGGGCCGCGACTAAGAAAGCAGCCCCAAAAAAAGCAGCCCCGACTAAAAGTGATGAGGACAAAAAATAAAGAGATTATCAACTGGAATCGAGTTAACCATACTATAGCCATTAACGACCAGAATTTTGATGGTCGACATAGGCAACCTAATAATCTCAAAAAGCCCAACATTTGAAAATTAAATGTTGGGCTTTTTTTTACCTGCAAATTCATCAATATACGGTGCTTCTCTACTTGCGCTGAATAGTTACTTTTTTTAATGATTTCTATTTGAGAAATGCCAACGAATAACTGCTCATCGAAGCGATTTTCATTGATTCATTTGTGCACCTGTGTTAAAGGAGCATGGTTTTGAAAAAAATCAGCTTTTTCAGGACTTTATTAATTTTTTTTCATGATTGAGAGGGGTTGAATTGCTACTATTTAACTCTTCAAAAACGCAACCGTCTCACCTGAATTTTTAAGGGAAAATATTCAAATGTCCAAAGGAAAAATATCCGTACGCCGTGAGTTACGTGAACCTGACGCCTTTATCAAAACCACCTACACGATTCTCGACTATATTAAAAAGCACGTAAAACTCATTTCAATAGCTGCGGTAATCCTGGTCACGGTGGCCGCCACCGGAATCGGTGCATACTGGTACACCAGTGACCGTAACCAGTCGGCCCAGCAATTGTTGAATCAAGTTTTGATCACGTTGGCCAGCCAGCCGACCGAAACCAAGGCTGACAATAACCAACAGCTGGAAACCATCCTATCATCATATAAAAACACTATTGCCC
>JAUVDU010000156.1 GCA_030595135.1 Deltaproteobacteria bacterium
ATTCCCGGTATCAAGCATAATACGATCCGGGATTAACATACAACCCTGAAACAATTTAAGGAGGTGACAACATGAAAAGAGTACTCCAGATCGTTACCACGATCGCAACCCTGTGTGTAGCCGGCGCCGCTCTGGCGAGTGATGCAGCCGAAGCCGTAGCAACCAGCAATTTTGATGGCACCGGCGTAGCTTATGCTGCTGCAGGTGCCATTGCTATAGCCGCATTCGGTGGAGCTATCGGTCAGTCCATGGGTATTAAATCTGCCCTCGACAGTATCGGTCGTAACCCCAGCGCCGCCAGCAAAATTACCACTCCTATGATTATTGGTCTGGCCATGATCGAATCTTTGGTCATCTACGCCCTGGTTATCGCTTTGATGCTGGTTCTCAAAATTTAGTTTGGAACTATTTGTCTGTTTATTCAACAGACCCTGAAAAGTTCAGTCAAGTAAAGTCGGCAGGCACCATCCGGTGCCTGCCTTAATTTGCCACCTCAATGTATACAATATTCAGAATGCCATATATAGTAAATTGTATATCTCGTTGCACTTCCGTTGAATTAATGAAATTTAAAAACAACGGTTAATAACATTTTGCATTAATCCCGATTCGGGTTTTAATAAATTTTCAACTAACTTTAACTATCAGTTACTTAATTTAAGGAGCGTGGGAAACTATGAAAGCGCATAAAGGCCCCTTTCGCTTAGCCCTATTGTTACTACTGATTGTCTCGTTCATTATCGGAACCGGAATCAGTAAAAAATCGTTAGCCAAACAGGCCGACGCCGAAGATATCTGCTTGGAGTGTATTTCTGTCGGTCAGTGTCTTGAATGTCATGATGAAATTGATTCCGGCACCTTCGCCGCTTCCGCCCATGGCGCTAATGCCTGCACCAGTTGTCACCGCGACATCTGGGATATCGATAAACATGCCGACTGCGAAGTCCCCATGCAACCCGTAAACTGCGGTTTTTGCCATCGGGATGAAGCCCGGGAATATGCTCAATCGGTTCACGTTGTCAACGACGTCAGTTGTACTGATTGTCATGCCAACATTCATGAACTGGTCTCGATCAAGGATGATAAAGGCAAATCAGTTCAGATGTGCAGCGGTTGTCACGACAATGCCGATTTCATGCAAAGTGTCCACGGCAAGGGCCTGGTCGCTGGCAACCCCGATTCACCCTCTTGTGCCGACTGTCACGGCTTGCACAACATTATTGAACTCGAGGTCGACGATAAAAAATCAGCCAGCGCCCTGAAAGCTCGTGAATTCAACACCTCAAGTTGTAAACAGTGCCACGACAATGAAGAGATGATGGAACGTAACAAATTGAGTACCCACTCTTTTGCATCCTACCGTCAGGAGTACCACGGCAAAGTCGAGCGACTGGGTGGTGCGGTTGCCGTAGCCGGTTGTGCCGACTGCCATACGGCGCACAAACAACTGCCGAGAAGCGATCCAGAATCATCTTTCTCTGCCGAAAACTTAGTTACAACCTGTGGTAAATGTCATAAAAAGGCGAACGCAAATTTCGTTAAATACGAGCCTCATGCAACCCATCATGATCGCGAAAACTTCCCGCTTCTCTACTGGACATTTATCACGATGACCAGTCTCTTATGCGGGGTTTTTGCCATCTTCTGGCTCCACACCATCTTGTGGCTGATTCGCAGCTACATCGAGAAAAACAAACTTCGCCGCCAAGGCATTTTCCATGAAAGCCACAGCCCCAAAGTCTTCTACAAACGCTTTACATTCCTGGAAAAACTCCTCCACTTCATGATGATGACCAGCTTTCTCGGACTGGTTCTCACCGGACTGCCCTTAAAATTTGTCGAAGCTCCCTGGGCAATCGGCTTGGCCCAAATCATGGGCGGCCCCCAGATGGCAGGCCTAATCCATCGTTGGTGTGCAGCTCTCACGTTCACCTACTTCATCATCACGATTGTCTGGAGTGTCTATTTTCTGCTCATCAAGCCAACTGGAGAGAATTTCTTCCAGAAACTTTTTGGACCAGATTCACTATTCCCCAACTTTAAGGATGGTCGGGATATTGCGGGCATGTGCAAATGGTTTTTCGGGGGCGGTGAAGTTCCAAAATTCGACCGCTGGACCTATTGGGAAAAATTTGACTTCCTCGCTGTCTTCTGGGGAATGTTCGCCATCGGCTTTACCGGCCTGATGCTGTGGATGCCTGAATTTTTCGCCCAATTTTTGCCGGGCTGGGCCTTCAACGTAGCCATCATCATTCACTCTGATGAAGCTCTGCTGGCCTCAGTATTCATCTTCACGGTTCACTTCTTCAACGCCCATATCCGGCCGGAGAAATTCCCCATGGATCAGGTCATCTTCACTGGCGTCGTCAGTGGCCACGAGATGGAAGAAGAGCGCCCAGAGCAATTTAAACGGCTCAAAGAGAGAGGCGAACTCGAAAAATATGAAACCAAGTATCCCGGCGTTCTCACCGAAGCCATTGGTCAGCTAATCGGCATTACCGGTGTCGCCATCGGCATGCTCTGCCTCTTTCTGATCGCCTGGGGATTCCTTGGCTAACCTTCGACCTTTGATAGACTTGTAAAAAGTCCGTCAATATTGATAAACAAAAAAGACCCTGTGGCAAAATTCGCTACAGGGTCTTTTTTGTTGCCGACAAAATTATATTCTAAATCATATGACAATGAAACTTAACCCATGTTTAACAAGATTTCAGCTAATTTGCCTGTTTTCGGCATTTTCAAACCGAAAACGCTTATGATTTCAATGGAAACACCTGGCATTTTCATGCTTTCAGGATAAACCCACTTGCACGAAAGGTTATTATTCTCACCATTAAAAGGTCTCCTCAAACTTGAGGGGGGGGCTAAAGTGTGGATTCACACACTTAAAATCAATTACCCTGAGCCGGGGTATAGATGGTCGAGTTATTTGACCATCTCTCAGCGATTAAGGGTGTTTTCAAAACGCCCTAAAATCACCCTCAAAAGTTCTGAGGTCTAATGGGGTCGCATTTCCCGACCCCATTTCCATCCCCTGCATGATTAATGGCGAGTTCAAATCGCCTTAAAAGCACCCTAACAAATTCTGAGGGTGTCGGTTTTATCTACACCCTTTCTAATACGGAACAATCCCGCAATAGTCCTTTTCCAACTTTGCCGGTCAGAAGCACCCTCAAAGTCTCAAACGGGGAACCCTCCGTTTTACCCGATATAGGGAAAACAACAATACAACGGTTGCTTGATTGTGACCGCTGCAGGATATCCCGATTCGAGTCTGGCCGTAACGACGAGATCCCTCCAAACTTGGATACATCTTCCCCCACCTACTCAAGTATCTTCTGGATTTAAAATCCTCAAGTTATAAATCTCGAGCACATTATGTGTCAAAGTTCCGCATTTAAGATGAGGAAGTTGCAGGCCGGACTTTCGTCATTTGAAATGATGGAAGTTGTCACGAACAGGGATTTGGATAATTTATATTTGGATGATGGGAAAAAAGGGAGAAGGATTTTAAATCTTGGCACCTATCTTGGCACCTAAAATAAAAATAAAAAAGCACCTACAGTCATAACGACCATAAGTGCCTTATTTTATTGGCGGGCAATGCAGGATTCGAACCTGCGGCCTTTGGCTTCGGAGGCCAACACTCTATCCAACTGAGCTAATTGCCCTAAACTTAAACAGGATGCACCTGATACCACAGTCCACTATTCTTGACAAGAAAAATGATTTACCCGGCTATAGCCGTCATCATGCCAGATCAAATTTCTCATACAGGAGAGTCGAGCACCGGCAAGCCCCTTGGCGGGCATTGTCCCGCCACTGCTTATGACCATCACAGCCAACCCGATTGGCAACCGCAAAAAGCACCGCCCCGGAAATTTTATGCCGTTGACAAAGACGGGCAAAAGCGTATGCCTCCATCTGTTCAAAATGAGCCTGATAATGGCGTTCAATGCGAACGGCGACGGGGTCATTCGAGGTAATCGTAGCTAGAGTCAGGCAATGCATGTCGACATCTGATACCGAACGGAGGGAATGATTTTCATCAAGGAAACAAGTTTGAACGATCGGAGCCGGGAAATAACCGGTTTGATCAACTTCCGCGAGATCTCCAAGGGATATTTTCAACGGTGAAACGAGACTGCCGATCGGCCATTGCCGGAAAGCACCGGGATAGACTCCGCAAGTCCCGGTCAACAGGGCCTCATCGACCTGATAGTTGCCCAGCAAGGCTTGAAAACCACAGGCAAAATCGACCAGACCAACACCTAGAGCCGCCACCAGCACCGGTCTTTGCCGATGAATATAAATGGCTGGAGCTACCTGACTAAAAACAGATGCTTGCAGTAGTGGTTCAAGCTCTTCAATAACGGCTGAACAGATTAGCTGCATAACTCAAACTTCCACTGCGATACCAGCCGGCAATTTAAGCGCTTTCTCGGTCTCCGCCAAGCCTCGGGCCACTAACTCCTCACAATTTTCGCCTTCGCGAGCGATAACCCCACCAACTGCGGCTGACAAAAAAACATCAATAGCATCAACTTTCATAGAGCTAGCCAGGCGTTTAACCTTTTCCGCAACCACCGTGGCCCCTTCGATGTCAGAGTTGGCCAAAACCATCCAGAAAGTAGCATCATCGTAGAGACCAACACTGTCAGCCATGCGAACTATTGCACTTAATTGATCGTAGACCGCCCGATTCGTAATTTCCCAAACTTCAGCCCCCAAAACCTCCACAAAAGTACGGTAGTTTTTCAGTCGCAAAAAGAGCAGGGCAAATGGTGTCTGATAGCGACTCTGGTAGGCAAGCTGGCGCCGCAAGTGCTCAAACATAACTTTTGAACTGGGAATCCCAACCGCTGTCTCGGCAACAAAAGGAAACCCGTTACTATCGTTCTCAAAATGCGAGGTCAAACGCAACACTCCAACCCGACGACCCACCACCTTCTCCGGGTTATCCGAACTACCCTCCACCGGATAAAAGGCTAACCCCGGCAAGGCGGTCGCAGTATCAACCAAATCCAATCCTGAACCAAACGGTCCTCCCTCGGACTCGGTAAAGCCGCAAGGCAAAACCAATTCAGACCAGGCCTGACCAATAATCAGATCGGCCGCCAACCCGCACACATCTTCAAGCTGCGGACTCCAGTACTCAACTAAGCCATCTTCATCAAGAATAACCAGACCACAACCTGTTCC
>JAUVDU010000137.1 GCA_030595135.1 Deltaproteobacteria bacterium
ATCCGGGTTGACCCCTTTGCTCGGTTCCTGAGCAAAGATCTCCTTGACCTTCTCTTGAATCCGCGGCATCCGGGTCATCCCGCCAACCAGAATTACTTCCTCAATATCAGAGGTTGAAACCCCGGCATCTTTCATTGCCGTTTTGCAGGGAGCAACCACCCGATCAACCAAATCGGCAACCAGGCCCTCAAGTACAGCCCGAGTCAATTTAACATTAAGGTGCTTGGGACCTGAGGCATCGGCCGTAATAAAGGGCAGATTAATATCGGTCTCCATCGCCGTTGAAAGCTCACATTTGGCCTTCTCCGCCGCCTCTTTCAGACGCTGCAAAGCCATCTTGTCGTTGCGCAGGTCGATAGCATCACTTTTACGAAACTCGTCGGCAATATAGCCAATTACCCGTTCATCGAAATCTTCACCGCCGAGAAAAGTATCACCATTGGTGGCGTTGACTTCAAAAACTCCGTCGCCAAGCTCAAGGATTGAAATGTCAAAGGTACCGCCGCCAAGATCGAAAACTGCGATTTTACCCTCTTTTTTCTTGTCCGCACCATAAGCGAGAGCGGCAGCCGTCGGCTCATTAATAATTCTTTTGACATCAAAACCGGCAATCTTGCCCGCATCCTTGGTCGCCTGACGCTGACTATCATTAAAGTAGGCCGGCACCGTAATTACGGCCTCGGTTACCGGTTCGCCAAGATAGTCTTCAGCCGTCTGCTTCATCTTCTGCAACGTCATCGCCGAGACCTCAGCCGGGCTATACTCCTTGTCCTTGATCTTAACCCAGGCATCACCATTTTTTGCTTCGATGATTGTAAACGGCACATGCTCTTTCATCTGCTGCACCTGAGGCGCTGCAAACTTACGACCGATGAGGCGTTTGGCCGCAAAAACCGTATCGGTAGGATTAGTCACCGCCTGACGCTTGGCCAGCTGCCCGACCAGACGTTCGCCGTTATCGGTAAAAGCTACAACTGATGGGGTTGTCCGCACCCCTTCCGCATTGGCGATAACCTTGGCTTCGCCGCCTTCCATTACACTAACGCATGAATTGGTAGTTCCCAAATCAATGCCGATTATTTTTCCCATGATTTTCTCCTTAATTTATAATAAATTTATTTTGTGTTAATTTTAATTGATCTTCAATCTAGGTATGGGCACGCCAAAAATCAACCCTTCCCCTCTTTTTCATCCGACTTTGCCTTGGCCACGGTCACCATGGCCGGACGCAGAAGGCGGCCATGCAGCTGATAACCTCTCTGGAGCTCGTCAACCACGCAATTAGGCTCGTGTTCATCGCTCTCAACCTGAGTCATCGCTTGATGAAAGGCGGGATCGAAAGGAGCTCCCAGACACTCAATACACTCAACCCCCATAGTCTTGAAAATCGAATCAAACTGCTCCAAAGTTAACTTAACCCCATCGACAACCGAGGCTGGGTCATCTCCGGCATGAAGCAGAGCTCGTTCAAGATTATCTTTGACCGGCAGCAAATCGCGAACAAAACCCTCCCGGGCAAAACGGGCAAAATCATCCTTTTCACGTTGCATACGCTTACGAAAATTATCTGCTTCAGCCTGCACCCTGAGCATCTGCTCCTGCAAAGAAGCGTTGATCTTCTGCAAACCATCGACTTCGGCCTGCAGCTCTTCGACTTCATTTTTCATGGTTGGATTCTCATCGTTATTATCAGCCTCAACGCTGTCATTGGAACGATCTTCAGACTGTTCCAATTCGACCTCTTTCGCGTCTACCTTCTTTTTATCTTTTTTTCGTCCTGACATCTTTATCTATTTCCTTTATATGCTTCACTATTGCTGGAGACGCCGACTCATGGCATCTGCAATATAATTAACTAACGGAATAATGCGGGAATAGTCCATCCGGGTCGGGCCAATCACACCGACGCGCCCCAGGGTTCGACCCTCTCGCCCATATTCAGCGGTCACCAGAGAACAGTGCCGCATCTCCTGACAACAACTCTCGGCCCCGATAATTACCCGCAACTGCTCTCCCCCCAAAGCCCCGTCAAGAATTTTAAGGATAGAGCCCTTCTCTTCAAAAGCTTTAAAAATCTCTTTCATACGCTCGACATCGGCAAATTCGGGGTGCTCAAGCAGGTTGAGTTTACCGTCGAGCATGACATCACTCTGCTGATCCGGATCTTTAGCAAAAAAACTCCGGCTTAAAGCCAGTACCTGAGCAAAAAGTTCATCATACCCCTGTTTATCACTCGCCATCTCCTGTAAGACCATGCGCTTGATCCCACTCAAAGTCAAATTACCAAGCAGGGCATTAAGATAGTTGGAAAAGCGATTAAGTTGATCTTGCGAGAGCACCGTTTCAGACTCAAAAAGAACATTCTGAACCGCCCCCGAAACCGACACTATGACAGTCAGAATGCGACGCTCATGGAGTTTCACAAAACGGATATGGCGAACCACCATCTGGCGAAAATCGGGCAGACTGACAACCCCGACATACGGCGTCAACTGGGCCAGTGTAAAAACCCCATCCTGCAAGACCTCCTCCAGACGACCACCCGACCCCGCCAATCGATCTCTGACCTGACGACGGGCTTCAGACGAAACTGCGGTAAAGGCCGGAAGATTATTCACGTAAAAACGAAAACCCAGATCAGTCGGGATGCGCCCGGCCGAGGTGTGGGGCTGACAGAGAAAACCACTCTCTTCAAGATCCGCCATCACATTGCGTAAAGTCGCCGGACTGAGTTGAAAACGCGGACTCCGCGACAAGGTTCGCGAACCCACCGGTTCACCACTGTGGATATAGTCCTCAACCACAGCTTGCAACACCTTGATATGCCTTGCCGACAAAGCTTCCATAAAACCTCAACCGGAAGAGTGCTCCGGATCCCGTTTACCTGCTTAAAAAGGCCTGAAAAACTAAACCCCGTTAGCACTCAACCATAAAGAGTGCTAACGGGGCTAAAATAACAATGGGCTTAACCGTTGTCAAGGGAGGAAGGAATAGTTACGATCTAAAAAAGCAGAGATGGTTCCCCCGGGGGAGAAGTTGGGGACGTGGTCTCCGGCTCAGACTCCGGCAGAGGGGCCCGGGGGCCAAGATAGAAGGCCCGGCCGAAGAGGCGATGATAGTCGCTCCATTCGGGATCGGAGTTTTTACCGTTACTCATGTGGGTGTTGACGGCGGTCAGTTTGGCATCGAGATCGTCGATGAAATTCAAGAGTATGGCTTCCTGGGTTTTGGGCCTTTTCGGGGAACCGTATTCATATTCGCCATGATGGCTTAAGATAAGATGTTCAAGCAGCATCAGGGTTGCAGCCGGAAAACCTTTTATGGTGGCAGCTTTCTCCTGAATCATCCGAACCCCGATAATAATATGCCCCAACAAACGACCGGAGGTCGAATAGTCGAGATTTCGTTCATAGGTCAGCTCATGGACCTTACCGATATCATGGAGTAAAGCACCGGTCAAAACCAAATCAAGATTTATCTGAGGGTAAAGCGGGGTCACCTGCAAAGCCACCCGAGCCACGCTCAGGGTATGTTCGAGCAAGCCGCCAAGCCAGGCATGGTGCATCGCTTTGGCGGCCGGGGCCAAAGAGAAGGCTTTGGCAAACTCCTGATCCTTAATAAAGAAGGCTTCCGTCAACCGCCGGAGCCAGGGATCCTGGATATCGGCAATAATCCGACGCAAATCGCGCTCTAAAGTCGGAATGTGTTTATCCGTATGCGGGAGAAAATTACGCGCATCTATCTCGCCCTGCCAAACCTCAATAAAATTCAGCGTCAACTGCAGATTGCCGTTAAAAACCTGGCTGCGCGCCTTGATATGAACACAATCACCCTCTTGCAGGACGGCTGCGGCCGGTTCGGCATTATCCCAGAGAAAAGCGGTGATTTCACCACTGCGATCGCCAAGTTTGAGCGTAAGATAATCTTTACCATTGCGACTGCGAGCCAGATTTTTACGCCGGACTAAAAGCAGAAGCTCAACCGCCTGGTTTTCCTGTATATCAGCTACTCTGATCTTGGAAATGGTCATAACCTCCCCTTTCGCCAACTGGTTTACGCGATCCATCGACAAGCATGAAAATACCTGCCGGTGCTGTAATACGGCCGATTCTGGTCAGATCGACCGCAGTTTCAGCAGCTATCGTTTCAATCTCTAAGCGCTGTTCCGGAGACGCCGTAAAAAGCAGTTCATAATCTTCACCGCCACTCAACAGAGTGACATAATCAACCAGATCGGCATCAATAAAATACCGCCCGGCTACCGAGAACGGCAATCGACAAGCTTCGATTTCGGCCCCAAGGCCGCCGGAGGCGGTCAGCAAATGACCAAGATCGGCGATTACGCCGTCACTGACATCGAGCATGGCGGTTACGGCCCCGGATGCGGCCAGCATCGCCCCCAGTTCAATCCGGGGGCTGGGTCGCAAATGCCGCATTTGCAAAAAAGCTGCACTTTGGTTTAAATCCCCAAAATCCCCAAAATCCTCAGGAACATGCAGCCGCCCCAAAAGAAGCTGCAAACCCAAATAACTATCACCCGGGCTCCCGGAGAAGTAAAGATCGTCACCGACTGCGGCCCCACTCCGCAGAACCGGTTTTCCCGCATCCGCCAAACCGCAAAGAGTAACCGAGATCACAAGTTGATCGGCCTTTACAGTATCACCACCGGCCAGTTGCACACCGTACGCTTGCGCCAATTCAAGAAACGCTTCAACATAGTTTTCAAGCCACGCTTTTTCGATTCTGGCCGGCAGCGCCAGCGAGAGATAAACCGTAGAGGGTTGAGCCCCCATCGCGGCCAGATCGCTTAAATTAACTGCCAGAGACTTATAACCAAGATCGGCGGCCGAGGTATAGGAGAGATCAAAATGAACCCCTTCAACCAGCATATCCGTAGTCGTCAGAATTCCGTTGCCGACATCCGGAGACCACCAGGCTGCGTCATCGCCGATACCAAGTTTCAAGTCGCCGGAGGCTTTCGGCAGGCGCTGTTTTAGGGCTTCGATAAAGCCGAATTCGCCCCAATCGGCAATGGTTAAGGGATTTTTCAATTGGTTAGTCGCAACTATATCAAAAATTAAGTTAAAGCGGGTAACACCGAACATCGCTTCGCCCTGCTTCGCATGGGGACAGGCTACGGATAAGTCTCGGTTAACGTTACTATTTGACTCTACGCAGGCATTCGATTACCGGTTTCAGCCGTAAGACCCAGTCCCCGTCAATCGATAGAGTGAACTATTTTACCACAGTTTTTTTGACTGGCTTTTTTCTCTCTTTTGGTAGCGGTTTCGGCGCTTTGGTTAAGGCGTGGGTCACAATTTCATCGGCCATTTTAATCGGGATAATCGTCAACTGTTTGCGAATATTGGCCGGGATCTCTTCTAAGTCTTTACGATTATCATCGGGAATCAAAACGGTTGTCGCACCAAAGCGCAAAGCCGCTAAGACCTTCTCTTTCAAGCCGCCGATCGGCATCACCCGGCCGGTCAGAGTCAGCTCTCCGGTCATCGCAATGTTACGATAAGCGGGAAT
>JAUVDU010000013.1 GCA_030595135.1 Deltaproteobacteria bacterium
CGATCAACCAACTGCCGATCAGCAGCACCTTTTCCACCGCCCCGTCACCCCACCATAAACCCAATGGTACGACAATCAGCAACAGATAGACCTCTTGGCGAAAAGCCTGCTCGTGTTGAAAGGCGGCCCGTAAGCCGGCCAACGAATAACCGGTCGCCCGCCAAAGGCGGCTACCGGCCTGCTTCAGAGTTTGTTTAATTTCTTCTTTTTTCATAATAATAACCAGTTGTATCCGAGTTCAATTTTGATAGTATTATTTTCTTGATCACAATTTAACATAGGTGACTGTTAGAGAATAGCAATTTTTTTGTAACTGTTCAGGTGTCCAGATGGTTGCAATCTAAAGAGTTTTCATGTAAGTAGTGAACTCAAATTTCCAGCAACCTCAACCAAACTTAAAATGTCACGCCAAATCATTACCACAGCAACCCCTTTACCTCCCCCCTGGCATGAACTCCACTACGAAGAGATCATGACCCGCTCCGGCGGCCGGCTGATCAACGACGGTCGTTCATCCCGGGTATATCGCTTTGTTGACGGGGAGAACGTCTGTTTTCTTAAACGCTACACTTACCGAAAGATTCACTGGCAACATTGCTGGCAAAAGTCACAGGTTCGCCGGGAATATGAAAACCTGAAAAAAATCGAGCAGAGTGATCTGGGCTGCAGAACAATTGAGATTCTCGCTTATGGAGAACAGCGCCGATGCCGAGTCTTAATCGATGCTTTTCTTTTGAGCCATGAGGTCGATGGCGGTGAAAGCCTCGCCCTCTTCCTGAGCTTAAACAGTGATCATCCACAACGAAAAATAGTGCTTGAAAAATTGTTCCGACTGGGTAAAGAGATTATTAAAAGTGGACTGGCAATTACGGATCTCTTTTTTCGCAATATCGTCGTCGTGCCGGAAGATGCTGAACTTTATCTACTTGACGTTCAGCGTTGTGACCGCAACCGACGCCGGGCCCGGATGAAATCATACCCTCAATACTGGTCCAACATTCTTCTATTCTGTACGCCGGTGGAGCAGAAACTGGCGGCCGAAACAGTGCTGCCCCACCTGCCATATGACCTCAAAGAGCTAACCAAAAGAGCGCAGCAATTTATCCCTAAAGAGAAAAAAAGGAAAGCGGCCGAACTGGCCGCTTTCTCAGAGCTGACATGACACCATAATAAAGGAAAAAATCAAAATGGAAACCATCATCGCAAAAATCTACGACCTCTTTAACAACCCCGAACTGCGTGGCAAGTTGCTCACCTATCGCTGGCCCCTGACAATTACCATCCTGATCATTCTCTCACTGCTCATGAAACCGCAGTACTTCTGGCTTGGCCTACTCATCTCACTAGCCGGAGAAGCTCTTCAGGTCTGGTGTTTTGCCGCTTTGCACAAGAAAAAGGAGCTCGCCAACACAGGTCCATACGCCGCTGTCAGAAACCCGATGTATATTGGCCGCTACTTTCTCATTCTGGGGATAGTCGCCATTACCGGCAACCTCTTTTTGATGATTATTTTCAGTCTCATCTACTATTTTTACATGGTCAACCGGGTGCAGCGAGAGGAGGAGGTCTTAAAAGAGATTTTTGGCGAGGCCTACCAGGATTACTGTAATCAGACCAATCGTTTTATACCCGCCTGGCAAGGAGTTAATAAAGAGACAATACGCTATTTCAGGTGGGATCTGTTTTTTAAAAACAATGCCCACTTGAATCTACTTTCGGTAATTGTCGGTTACCTGATCGTCTACAGTTGGCTTTTTTGAACTATTCAGGCACTAAGTGAGAAGCACCGTATATTGATGAATTTCCGTAAATTCCGAGGACATAACCCGGTTCTCCGAAGGAAATCGGGATTGTGTCCCCGGAATTTACGGATTAGCTGAATAGTTACGCTTTTTTAAAAAAGGGGTTCTGCAAATCAACCAACGACTGGGAAAATTAGCTCAGGCTCCGCGCCGGGCCCTTTTTCGTCTGGCCTGGCCGACCTTGATGGCGACCATGGTGCAAACCATGTACAACCTTGTCGACACCGCGTATATCGGACGCTTGGGAACAGCGCCGCTGGCGGCCCTGACGTTCTCTTTCCCTCTCTTTTTCACGTTGGTCTCATTTAATATCGGCATGGGGGTGGGCCTTAACTCGACAGTTGCCCGCCTCCTCGGTGCCGGCAACGAAAAGGCGGCCGCGAATACGGCCCTGCATGGAATTGCCAGTTCACTGCTATGTGCGACTTTCCTCTTTCTGACAGTCGAGATTTTTCTCGATCCCTTACTGACAATTCTCGGGGCTGAAATGGAAGTCCACAAACTGGCGGGTGACTATATGCGGATCATTGCCGTCGGGGTTTTTCTGATGTTTCCGATGTACGCCATCAACAGTATTTTTACGGCCCAGGGTGACACCGTTACCCCGATGAAACTTCAGTTTTTCACCCTTTTTCTCAACTTAGGCCTTGACCCGCTCTTTATCTTCACATTCAAACTCGGCATTAAGGGAGCCGCCATCGCCACCGACATTGCCCTGCTGGCCGGTTTACTTCTGGCGATCTTCTACCTGAAACACCGCTCCGCCCTGCATCTTGGTCGCAAAGTCTGGCATTTCTCTTGGGCCACGATCAAAGAGATCTTTGCCATCGGCCTGCCGGCGAGCTTGACCATGCTCCTGATGGCCGTCTACATGATGGTCATCAACCGCCTGATTTCCGGATACGGCACCGACACCGTAGCGGCGTTAGGACTGGTCACCCGGATAGACAGTGCCGTCATTATTCCGATGGTCGCCTTTTCAGTTGCTTTGCTGACCCTGAGCGCCCTCTTTTACGGTGCCGGGCGTATTCAACTGCTTCGTGAGATCATCAATTTTGCGATTTTAGTCAATGTCGGTTTTGCCTTAATTTGTTCTCTTTTTATGTTTATCTGGCCCCACTTTTTTCTGCGTTTTTTTACCAACGAGGCCGAACCTCTGCGCCTGGCGTCCGCCTATCTGCGCCTTGAAGTATTGTGTTTTCCGTTTATGGCAATAACCATCTCGGCCAACCGTACCTTACAAGGTTTGGGTTTAAGCTTGCCCGGCCTGGCGATTAACGGAGCCCGCCTCTTTGTTGTCGCTCTGCCGCTGGCTGCTATTTTTATTATCTATCTCGAATGCGATTTTCGCATGGTCGCTATCGCCGGACTCTGCGGCAGCCTGACTTCAGCCACCATCGCCAGCCTCTGGCTCAAAAAAACCCTGACGCGAATCGAAAACCGGGAAAGTACCTAAAACTTGTAACGCACATGAAAAGTACTTACAAAAATATCTTCATCACTGCTACCGTCACGCTGGTCCACTTCCCAAAAATCCATAGCGTCGCTACTAAACAGGTAACCGGCATTAATTGCAAATTCCAGATTATCGTAAATTTTGTATTTCATGAAAGCATCGATTTCAATCCCGACTTCATCCTCTCTTCTCTTTTTACCACTGTCATCAAGGTAGACAATATCTTCGGCCGTTAACATATACATTGCCGCCGTACAAAAAGAGAGTTTTTTGCTGAATTTATAATCAAAGGCCAGCTTGTTCATGATAAAACCTTTATCAAGCAGATAGTCTTTTTCCGTGAAATAATCATCTTCAGTCGACATCGCTTTAAAAATACAGATATTGTCTTTACGATCAATATCAACCGCCATAAAAGCGTCAAAATCACTGTCACTACCATCATCGTCGCCGGAAGCGTACCAGAAAGTGTAGGTAAATTTCATTTTATTAATCTTGTAACCAATGTCAACATGGGCCAGCCAGGCACTTACATCGAAATCTTCGTTAACTCGACCCTTGTTATAATCCCAGCCGTTGTAAGACTCTTTAAAATTGGCATCATCAACGCTGCCGGTCTGATACATGAGATCCCAATTAAGAAACATTGAACCAACATTGGCCTTACCATCCGTACCAATCGTAAAGAGGCTGAGATCATACTCGTTTTTAAATTTTTTCACTTCATAATTTTGCGAGGTGATCGTACTAAAGTTTGCCGGGTCACTCTTGTCAGGGTCTCCGTTAAAGTAGAGCCCAAAAATACCGACACTGATATCTTGAGTCGGTTTAAAGTTAACCCGAACATAAAAAGCGTCAAGATCTTCAACATCATCATCATCATCTTGAACCGGATCCCGATAAGGTCGTAACCAGGCCAATTTCAAATTAACCGGCCCCGCCGCGATATCAGACGTCACCCCCATGATCGTCTCTTTCCAGAAATAGGAATTTACATTAAAAGGTTGCAGACCCATACGAATTCGGGCTTTACTTTCAAGCCACGGTAACTGAAAATCAGTGTAGAGCCAACGAGTTTCAAGGTTGATGCCATCACCGGAGTAGCTCCCGCCCACACTTTTGCCGACACTACCAGGTTTACCATACTCAAGAGAACCAACCTCCCAAGCCCAGACACCTCTAACTTTATCATCATTAGTTGCCGCATTAAACCACATCCGGTACTTGGTTTCACCCCAGGTTTCCGACGAGCTCCCGTCATGCAAAACCCCTTTCTCGGCATTCAACCAATCATTATGATTGGTGTAGACCATGAAACGGTTATTAAAATCACCCTTAATTTTAACGTCTGCAGCCAAGGCTGGAACAGCTATAATCACCAGTAGTAGAACAATTGTCAAAAGCACCATTCTTTTTCTCATTTTCTCCTCCTGTAAAATGGTTTGCTTCATTTTTATTTCGTTTTTGACGTAACCCTAAAAAGTCTTAGTCCCTCAAGATTCAATAGTATAAATATTAATATAAATAGATACTTAGAGCTGGCATCATATGTAAAACATAGCATAAGATGACAGCTTTTCATACTTTTTTTATAAATTATTTTTGCAGCTATTCAGGCATCCATAAATCCGAATAGTTAAGTTAATAAAAAACCTTTCAAACACTTGACATTTTCTCAAATACAAGCTAGCAACAAGCGCAATAGGCATGCTGAAGCGTGCTTTTACGAAGCGGATATATTTTATTCACCTTAACCCAAATTTGACCAGCTAACCTCAACAATAGATACATCGGCCCTTGAAGGCCAGGAACCGGCACCACGAAGGTGTGGATATTATAAAAATATCCCGCTCTCGTGGTTTTTTTTTGCCTACTCGGCAAAATTATTTTAATGCATCAATTAAGATCCTGGAGGAAACAATGTTAAAATTTACCATCTCCTTAAGTACAGTGTTATTTTTTCTTCTCCTGATTTCCGGATCAGCAACCGCCCATTTCGGCATGCTCATCCCTTCCGACAACATGGTTATGCAGGGCGACAATCGCACTATCAAACTGAACTTGAGTTTCTCGCATCCCTTTGAACAGGTCGGCATGAAGCTTTCAAAGCTTCAACATTTTGCCGTCCGCCATGGCGGCGTCACCCATGACCTGAGCAGCACTTTAAGCCCGGCCACGATCATGGATCATCCAGCTTTAAGCTGTGACTACGCCATCAAACGTCCCGGTATCTATCAATTTTTCATGGAACCGACGCCCTATTGGGAACCGGCCGAAGACTGCTTTATCATCCATTATACCAAAACCGTGGTGGCCGCCTTCGGTGACGACGAAGGTTGGGACGAAGAACTCGGCTTGAAAACTGAAATCGTGCCCCAAACCAAGCCTTTCGGCCTTTATCAAGGCAATCTTTTCCAAGGCATCGTCAAGGTCGACGGTAAACCGGCAGCTTATGCCGAAGTTGAAGTCGAGTATTACAATGAAACGGGAACGGCCCAAGCCCCAAGCAACTATATGATTACCCAAACCATCAAGGCCGACGCCAACGGCCTCTTCAGTTACGCCGTACCCAAAGCCGGATGGTGGGGCTTTGCCGCCCTCAGTACGGCACAAACAAAGCTTCCTCGCAACGGCGTTGATAAAGAGGTTGAATTGGGGGCCGTAATCTGGGTTCATTTCGAGCCCTGGCAAGAAAAAAAGTAACTATTCAGTGCCAGTAGAGAAGCACCGAATATTGATGAATTTCAGTAAATTCCGGGGACATAACCCGATTCTCCGAAGGAAATCGGGATTGTATACCCGGAATTTGCGGGTTAGCTGAATAGTTACGAAAAAAAATGACCAATAGCAAGCCAGGAGGAACTATGAAACTTACAAAGTACACCCTGATTCTTTTTTCCATTTTCATTCTTATACTGCCATGCACCGCTTTTGCAGTTGATACCGAGGTTCTAGAACGGCAGGTACAGCAACTGGCCCTGGAATTTTAAGGACAAGCGGCGAACTCTGTCTCAAAAAACCTATTCTCGGACAGCCTCCTAGACAACTGAAAAGATTTAGTGTATCAGTGCGGTATTGAAGGTATTAAACGTTAACCGGTAACAATCTATGCATATAGCTGAGGGCGTTTTATCCGGCCCCGTACTGGCCGCAGGTTTTGCGATCACTGTAGTCGGTGTCGGAATTGGTCTGAAAAAACTCGATTTTGAGCATATCGCCGAAACCGGCATGATGGCGGCCGCTTTTTTCGTCGCTTCCCTGGTTCATGTGCCGATCGGCCCCGCCAATGTGCACTTGATATTGAATGGGGTTGTCGGCTTACTGCTGGGGTGGGCCGCATTTCCGGCAATCGCTACGGCCTTGCTTCTGCAAGCCGTATTTTTCCAGTTCGGCGGTTTCACCTCGCTCGGAGTTAATACCGCAATCATGGCCCTGCCGGCCGTAGCCGGCTACTATCTTTTCGCACCGTTGCTTAATAAATCCCCTAAAATTGCCGCCGGAGCGGCTTTTGCCTGCGGTTTTACGGCGGTCATGCTTGGAGCCCTCCTCCTCGGAGGAGCTCTTTTCTTAAGTGATGAAAACTTTCTTGAAGTCGCTTCAATTGCCGTCTCGGCCCATATTCCGGTAATGATAATTGAGGGTTTCATCACCCTCTTCTGTATCGGTTTTCTCAAAAAAGTCCGCCCCGAGATGCTGCCGGGAAAGGAAAACAGTCCATGACCAAACGCTTTTTTTTACTTCTTCTGCTGCTTTTTGCTTGGGGATTCATAGATTGCCCCCCAGCTATGGCCCATCGCGTCAACGTATTTGCCTGGGTTGAAGGAAGCACAATCTACACAACCAGCAAATTCAGCGGTGGCCGAGTCGCGCAAAAGAGCCTTATCGAGGTCTACGACAGCCAGAAAAACCTGCTCATAAGCGGCCATACCGACGACGCCGGAGCCTTCTCTTTTCCGGTTCCGAAAATTGATGACTTAGAGATTGTTCTCCAGGCCGGAAGCGGCCATCGCGGCACCTGGCAGATAAAGAGACTCGAGCTCGCAGAGGCTCAAGAAGATCAGCCCGCTGAAAATCGCGAACCAAATAGAACATCTTCAAAACCGCAACCAACACCAACCACCCTGATTAAAAAATCAAAACCCCAAAGTTGCCTCCACTCCTCTGGACAATCCCCGGAAGCCACGATAGAACTTGAAAAGATCATCGAAGAGGCAATTTCACGGACGCTTGATCGAAAACTACACCCCCTGATGACAATGATCGCTGAAACCCGCAACCCCAAGCCGGGTTTTAAAGATATCCTCGGCGGCCTGGGCTATATTTTCGGCCTGATCGGCGTTGCCGCCTATGTCCACAGCCGCCGGAAACATCAATAATGCTGCAAGAAACTTTCATCAGCCAAAAATCTCTTATCCAGAACCTGACCCCATGGACCAGAACCCTTGCAGTGATAATCTCTTCAACCGTCATTGCCTTGAGCAATAATCTATCGGTTCTACTGCCGGCACTCGGCACAGCCCTTTTGCTGGTCAGTGTTGCCGGCCTCGACTTCCGCCAGGTCGGCCGCCGACTGCTGGTACTCTCCGGGTTCCTCTTGATGATCTGGCTGATCCTGCCGTTCACCTACCAGGGTCAAATTGTCTGGCGCATCTCCTTTCTCAGCGTCAGTCATGAGGGATTGCTGGCCGCCACCCGGCTAACTTTAAAGACCTGCAGTATGCTGCTTATTTTTCTCACCCTGATTTCGACCATGAGTACGGCTGACTTGGCCCACGCCCTGCACAGTCTGAAAATTCCAGCCAAACTGGTTCTCCTTTTGCTCATCACCTATCGCTATATTTTTCTCATCGAAGATGAGCTGCAAACCTTGCTCAGGGCCGCCAAAGTAAGAAACTTTAAACCCGGCACCACCCTGCACTGCTACCGAACCTACGCCTATCTGCTCGGCATGCTCTTTGTCCGAGCCGCGGAACGCGCCCAGCGAGTCCATCAGGCGATGCTCTGCCGCGGCTTTAACGGACGTTTTCATAGCTTACGGGAATATCACAACCGATCTCTGGATTATGGTTTCCTGGCTCTGGTTTCGATTATTGCTGTGCTGATGACTCTCTGTGAATGGAAAGTCATCACACTGCCAACCCTTTTCTGACTTAGGAATCACCCATGCATCAAACCCATTCAGCGATTCTCTCTTTGCAGAAAATATCATTTCATTACCCCAATGGCCCAACCGTCATTAACGACCTCGACTTCACCCTCAACAAAGGCGACCGTATCGGACTGACAGCCCCTAACGGGAGCGGGAAAAGCACCCTGTTTCACCTGATTGTCGGTCTGCTCAAAACCAGCTCCGGCCGGATTTTATGCGAAGATCAAGAGATCATCAAAGAGGAAGATTTCCGACAACTACGACGCCGGGTCGGCCTCCTCTTTCAGGATGCCGACGATCAGCTTTTCTTTCCCACCGTCTTGGAGGATGTTGCCTTCGGCCCGCTCAATCTCGGCAAAAGCAAAGAAGAAGCTCTAACCATCTCACACCAGGTTTTACAACGCCTGGAGCTTGTCGATTTCGCTGATCGCATCACGTTCAAGCTTTCCGGCGGCGAAAAAAAACTTGTCGCACTGGCTACGGTTCTGGCAATGGAACCGGACGTCCTTTTACTGGATGAACCAACCGCCGGACTCGACCACAAAACCAAACTCCGGCTGATTGAGTTGCTCAACAACTTTACCGATCTCACCTACCTCATCGTCTCACACGAATTCGATTTTCTGACCGCCACAACAAACCATATCTACACCATGGAAAACGGCACAATTTTAGTTGATGAAGAACTCCATATCCACCACCATGAACACGCCCACCGTTCCGGCCAACAACCCCACCGCCATATCTGACTTGCCGCGTAATTTTTATTTGACAAATTCCCCTCAATTTGTGCTAGATTGACTCCATCGAGAAAAATCCAATACCGACAAATATTTATGGAGCTTGATAAAGAATGGAAATTAAAGAGTTAAAACGAACAAATGATCTTCTGACGGCCACCCTGAGCGGTCGCATGGATGCGATTACGGCAACCGAGTTTACAAATCAACTCGAAAGTTGGATTACGGAGAACCAAAAGAGTTTCACGATTGATTGCAGTCAGCTTGACTATATCAGCAGTGCCGGTTTACGCGCCATCCTGATGGTGGCCAAAAAAGTACGCGGCCTGGATGGCAAACTCCAGCTCGCGGCTCTACAGGAGAGCGTCCAGACCGTCTTTGAAATCTCCGGCTTCGATAAAATCATCCCGATTTTTGCAAACCTTGATGATGCCGCCGCCCAGTAACAAGCGAAAACCAATTGCGCTAAATCTTTTAGAGATGCCGGCAAAGCTTGAAAACCTACCCCGTTTTATGACTTTTGTCTGCGAACAGGCACGGCAATTTGATTTCACTGACAAACGGACGCTGGAGATCGAACTGGTTCTTGAAGAAGCTCTGGTCAACGTTATAGAATACGCCTACCCGGCCGAACTGCCGGGTAGATTAATTCTCCATCTTGAGGGTAAAGCCGACGGCAAATTACACCTTGAAATCAGAGATCGGGGAATCGCATTCAACCCTCTGGAACGGGCCGCTCCCGACCTTGAAGCCGAGCTTATGGAGCGACCGATCGGCGGTCTCGGGATCTTCCTCATGAAAGAGTTTACCGACGGCCTTTCCTGGCATCGGGAAAACGACGAGAACTGTCTAAGCATCATTTTTGAGCCCCGCCATGCAGATTAACCCCTTCAGCAGAAGAACACTCTGCATAGCTCTGCTCTGCCTGCTGTTAGCTTTGAGTCAACACGTTAACGCTCAAACAATTAAAACTAAAACCGCCCCCTTAAAAAAAGTCACGTTCATCCCGCAATGGGTGCCCCAGGCTCAGTTTGCCGGTTATTATGTTGCCCAAGAGACCGGCATCTACAAAGAGCACGGCCTCGATGTCGAGATTATCAGTGGCGGCCCGCAACGCTCCTCATCCGACTATCTGAAAAAGCAAAAGGCCGATTTTGCCAGTCTCTGGCTGGTTACCGGCCTCAATCTCTGTAATCAGGGAGTTGAGGTCGTCAACCTGGCCCAGATTGTTCAGCATAGCGCTTTGATGCTGGTCGCCAAGAAGAGTAGCGGTATCCTCAAACCGAGTGATATGGAAGGCCACAAAGTCGGCCTCTGGGGAAGCCCTTTCGAGATCCAGCCAAAAATCTTTTTCAAACAGTACAATTTAAGCGTAAAACCGCTCCAGCAATCGTACTCTATCAATCTCTTTTTACGGGATGGCGTCGCCGTCACTTCGGCCATGTGGTATAACGAATACCACACAATTCTTAATGCCGGAATCGACCCTGATGAGCTGACCACGTTCTTCTATTCCGATCATGGCCTCAACTATCCGGAAGACGGAATTTATGTTCTCAAAAAGACCTGGCAGCAAAAACCGACCCTCTGCCGGGCCTTTGTTAAAGCCTCACTAAAGGGCTGGCGGCGGGCTTTTGCCGAACCCGAACTCGCCCTTGATATCACCATGCGCAATCTTAAAAAAGAGCATGTCATCAGCAACCGCGTCCATCAGGAGTGGATGTTGAAGCGGATGCGCGACATCATCCTACCGGCAAACGGCCCCAAAACTATTGGACATCTTAACATGGAGGACTTTCAACGAGTAGCAGGCGATTTAAAAAAAAATGGTCTCCTCAAGAAAGCCCCAAACTTTAAGACTTTTCATCAACCACCGGCGGGAGAGTGATAATGAACTGGCTGCGCCGCCGCGGAATTGCTTTCAAATTGAGCTTGCTGGTCTTAAGTGGAGTGACCCTGGTCATCGCCGGTATTTTGACGTTGAATTATAACGTCACCCGGCGCTTGATGGTCGAAAAGATCGAGGAGAACGCCTTCAATCTGGCCCAGGCCACCGCCAACCGGATCAACACCCTCCTTAAAGCGGCGGAAAAGATCCCGGCCGGCGTCGCCCTGACGATTACTGAACTGAAACCCGACGATGCAGAGCTTACCTCCTTGCTGAAAGCCCGGCTTGAACAAAACCCGGAACTCTTCGGCATCGCTGCTGCCTTCGTCCCCACCTCCAAATCTAATCGCGATATCGACGACTCTGGATCTAACAACCATAAGCTTAACTTTTACTCCCGTTACTACATCCGCACCTACGACCGCATCAAAAACAGTCCCATCAACTACGACTACCGCTCCCACGACTGGTATCAGATCCCCAAAGTACTCGGTCAAGCAATCTGGAGCGAGCCCTATTTCGGCGAGAGCGGGGGCACCGTCATGACCAGCTATTCGTACCCCTTTTACCGGGGAAAATCCGGCCATAAGGAGTTTGGCGGCATCGTCTGCATCGATTTAAGCCTCAACTGGCTGCGCAATGTCGTCTCCTCTTTGAAAATCGGCGAAACCGGCTACGCTTTTCTCATCACCCGCAACGGCACATTTGTCACCCACCCCAACCTTGATCTGGTTATGAACGAAACCATTTTCAGTGTCGCCGAAGCCCACAACAATCCTCGAATTCGGAAAATCGGCCGCCGCATGATTGCCGGTGAAAAAGGTTTTACGGCTTTCACCAGCCTGACCACCAACAAAAAATACTGGATGGTCTACACCCCGCTGCCGGCTAACGGTTGGTCACTAGGCGTACTTTTCCCGCAAAATGAACTAATGGCCGACATCCAGGCCCTGACCAAAATCATGCTCGGTTTAGGCATCGGCGGTTTTTTCCTGATCATGCTGGTCATCCTGCTGATCT
>JAUVDU010000133.1 GCA_030595135.1 Deltaproteobacteria bacterium
ATGGCTAATGTCTCACAGCATTTGCGGCTGATGCGTAATCAGGGTGCGGTGGGTTTTCGGCGGGAGGGAAAAACCGTCTACTATCGGGTTGCCAATCCGAAATTTATTGAAGGGATGATGAAGGTGCGTGAAGGTTTATTAGAAGAGTTGCGGAAAAAAGGAGAAATTGTCTGATGCAAAAGAGATATTTTGTTTTTGGTCTGATCTGCATGGCGTTACTGCTCGGGATTTGGGGCGGCGGGGTCAAACCGGAGTTGGTAAAAGAAGCGTATGGGGGCATATCGACTGCCGATCACGGCCGTTTTGTTGAACTTGATAAACCTTTTGCTTCAGGGCCTGAGGTAACCAGAGCCTGTTTGAAATGTCACAATCTCGCAGCCGGTCAGGTACACCGTTCCATTCATTGGACTTGGGAGTGTAACAAGGGGGCTGAAGAAGGCCTGGGCAAGGCCCATGTCGTTAATAATTTCTGAATATCGCCACAATCGAACTGGTGCAGGTGCACCAGCTGTCATGCCGGTTATGGTTGGAAAGAGAAGAACTATGATTTTACGGTTGAAGAGAATGTTGATTGTCTGATCTGTCATGATACCACCGGAACCTATCGCAAATTTCCGACCGCTTGCGGGCATCCGGCGTATGAAGATAAGAAGTTTGGCAACAAACTGTTTGAAGCGGTTGATCTGCGGAAAGTTGCACTTAAGGTTGGGGCGACGAGTCGGACGACTTGCGGGAGTTGTCATTTTTATGGCGGCGGCGGCGACGGAGTTAAGCATGGTGATCTCGATTCGTCACTGCTAAAAGCGAGTAAAACTCTCGATGTGCATATGGATGTGAAGGGTTTGAACTACTCCTGTACTGCCTGTCATACGACCAAAGGCCACCAGATTTCGGGGCGTTGTTATTCGCAGGCCGCATCTAATAAACATCAACTGGCCCTGCCGAAAGATGATGGCGAACGTCTGGCCTGCGAATCGTGTCATAGCCGGTCGCCGCATAAAAATGGAGATATTTTAAACCATCATAGCGATAAAGTCGCCTGTCAGACCTGTCATATCCCGCAATATGCGCGGGGCGGAGTATTTACCAAAATGTGGTGGGATTGGAGCACGGCGGGGACAATGGACGAAAACGGTAAGCCTATTGTTAAAAAAGATGAGCACGGCAATCTCATATTTCACAGTAAGAAAGGGGGTATGGGTTGGGCCCAAAATGTGAATCCTGAATATGGTTGGTACAATGGTTCAATGAGTTATTTCCGGTCGAGTGACAAGATTCCGCCGGGCGCGGAAAAAATCGAAATTAACTCTCTAAAAGGTGATTACGAAGATCCCGCAGCGCGGATTTTTCCCTTTAAAGTCATGCGCGCAAAACAGCCATATGATCCGGAAAACCGAACCTTGCTCATTCCCTATCTTGCCGGAAAAGAGGGTAGCGGGGCTTATTGGGGGGATTATGATTGGCAAAAGGCGGGTGAAGTCGGCATGCAGGAAGTCGGTCTTCCGTTTAGTGGAAAGGTTGATTTTATCGAGAGTGATATGTACTGGCCGATCACCCATATGGTTGCACCTAAAGAGCAGGCTCTCTCCTGTGAAGAGTGTCATAGTCGTAATGGCCGCTTGGCCAACTTGAAGGGTTTCTATCTGCCGGGACGTGATCGTTGGAGCCTGCTTGATCGTCTGGCTTGGCTGGCTCTGGGATTGACCTTGTTAGGCATTTTGCTGCATGCCGGTTTGCGTTTTGTCAGTGCCGGTCGCAAGGGAGGGCAATCATGAAGATAAAACTCCAACTTTATACCCGTTTTGAACGGTTTTGGCACTGGTTTCAGGCCTTTTTGATCATCTTTTTACTGATTACCGGTTTCGAGGTGCATGGCAGCTGTAAAATCTTCGGTTATGACGCTGCCTGTCGCTGGCATAATCTGGCCGGAATAACGCTGTTGGCTTTAAGTTCTTTCGCCATTTTCTGGCACCTGACTACCGGTCAGTGGCGTCACTACCGGCCCAGTTTTGAAAATCTGCAAAAGATTATCGGCTACTATCTTGTCGGCATCATGCGCGGTGAGCACCACCCTTTTCACAAAAGTGAAGAGCGTAAACTTAATCCCTTACAGGCCCTCTCATATTCTTTTCTGAAAGTGTTTCTGCTGCCGCTGCAACTCTTATCCGGTCTGCTCTATTATTACTATAATGACTGGATCAACTGGGGCTTTGCGGCGCGGCTGGACGGGGTCGCGTTTCTGCATACGGCGATGGCCTTTGCCATGCTTCTCTTTCTGGTTGTGCATGTCTATCTGACGACCACCGGCGGCACTTTGCTCACTTATACCAAATCGATGTTTACCGGGTGGGAAGAAGTTGATAGCAAAATCATGAGTGAGGAGTGATGAAAAAGCCGTCTATTCGCCGATTGCTTTAGCAATTTTAAACTGATATAAGGCTCTTTGAGAAGCTGTTTCAAGAACAGCAATTTTGCGGTGCCGCAATTAAAAAAAAACGGGCTCGTGAAAGGGTCCGTTTTTTTATTTAATTTTATCTCATTTTATTTTATCTGGGAGGCTGGAAGGATAATGTCTGTGAATTTGGAAGAAAAATGTATTAATACGATCCGTTTTTTGGCAGTTGATATGGTTGAAAGGGCCAATTCCGGGCATCCGGGGATGCCGATGGGGGCGGCTGCCATGGCCCACATCCTCTGGAGTCGTTTTTTGCAGCATAATCCGGCTAATCCCGAATGGCCCGACCGCGACCGTTTTATCCTCTCGGCCGGACATGGTTCGGCCCTGCTCTATGCTCTGCTCCATCTCAGCGGTTATCCTTTAACTCTTGATGATCTGAAAAACTTCCGTCAATGGGGTAGTTTGACGCCGGGTCACCCCGAATATCGTCATACTCCCGGGGTTGAAATGACGACCGGACCTTTAGGTCAGGGGTTGGCCACCGGAGTCGGTATGGCGATGGCCGAAAGAAGTCTGGCGGCGGCCTTTAATAAACCCAAATTTCCGGTTGTCGACCACTTTACTTACGGGATTGTCGGCGACGGAGACCTGATGGAGGGGATCTCGCATGAGGCCGCATCGTTGGCCGGGAACCTCAAGTTGGGAAAACTTATCTACCTTTACGATGATAACCATATCTCGATCGAAGGTGATACCGCAATCACTTTTAGCGAAGATCGGGCCGCCCGTTTTCGGGCCTACGGCTGGCAGGTGATTGAGGTTGCCGATGGTAATGATTGTGCGGCTATCGCCGCAGCTCTGACCGCAGCTCGCGAAGATCTTGAGCGTCCCAGCTTGATTGCGGTTCGCACTCATATCGGTTTTGGGAGTCCGGCGAAACAGGATACCGCCTCGGCTCACGGTGAGCCTTTGGGGGCGCAAGAGATTATTACGACCAAAAAGAATCTCGGTTGGCCGGCTGAAACGGACTTTTTGGTTGAAGACGATGTCTATGAAAGTTATCGCCAGGTAAAGACGGCCGGAATTAAAGCCCAGGAGGAGTGGCAGAGCATGATGGCGGCTTATCAAGAGCAATTCCCCGAATTGGCGGCTGAATGGGAGCGTCGTCAAGCCGGTGAATTTCCGGTCGATTGGGAAAAATCTCTGCCCAGCTTTCCGGCTGACGAGAAAGGCCTGGCCACGCGGGCTGTTTCCGGTAAGATGATCAATGCCTTGGCCGGAGTTTTACCGGAATTGATGGGTGGTTCAGCCGATCTCGGCCCCTCCAATAAAACTCTGATTAACGAGGCTGCGGATTTTGCCGCGCCCGATTTTGCGGGTCGTAATATCCGTTTCGGGGTGCGTGAACATGCTATGGGCGCGGTGCTTAACGGACTTGCCCTGCATCGGGGTCTGCGCGTTTACGGCGGTACTTTTCTGGTCTTTTGCGACTATATGAAACCGGCAATTCGCCTGGCGGCGATGATGGGTTTGCCGGTTATCTATATTTTCACTCATGACAGTATCGGTCTCGGCGAGGATGGGCCGACCCACCAGCCGATCGAGCATCTTGCGAGTTTACGCGTAATTCCCAACCTGACCGTAATCCGGCCTGCCGATGCTAATGAAACCGTGGCCGCCTGGAGCGAGGCTTTACGTCGTCAGGATGGCCCCACAGCCTTGATTTTGACCCGGCAGAACCTGCCGACGCTGGCGCCGATGGTTGAAAAATCTGCGGCGGGATTGCATCGCGGAGCCTACGTTGTGACTGAGGTTGAGACCGAAACCGCCGATATCACGCTGATCGGCACAGGTTCAGAGCTTTCTCTGGCCTATGCGGCGGCTTTAGAACTTAAGCAAAAAGGGATTTCGGCCCGGGTTGTCAGTATGCCGAGCTGGGAACTTTTCGGGAAACAATCCAAAGCCTACAAGTATCAAGTTTTGCCCCCGGACGGTCGCCGCCTGGCGATTGAGGCGGGCTCGTCAATGGGTTGGCATCGTTATCTGAAAGGTCGGGGTGAAATAATCGCAATCGACCATTTCGGTGCTTCAGCTCCGGCTTCCGAACTTTTTAAACAATTTAGAATTACTCAGGAAGAGATTGTGCGCCGGGCCGTGGCTTTGTGTGCTCAGTAAAAGTTGTAAAAAAAAGGAGGTGTAGTCATGTTCGATATTCTCTTGAATGGTTTAGAAATTCAGGCGGGAGCGGTGGCTGCGCCGCTGGCTGAGCGCTTAAGTCAGTGGGATCGTGAAAATTTATGCTCTCGTATCTGGCAGCATGATGGCACTGTTTGGGTGAAAGATCCGCAACTGGCTGAAAATACGCCAGAGTTAGCCAATCGTCTGGGTTGGCTTGAATTGCCAAAGATAATGGCCGATCTCGTTTCAGATATTGATCGGTTTGTCGCGGAGGTGGTGGCTTCCGGTTTTACGCGGGTTGTCGTTTTAGGGATGGGCGGCAGCAGTTTGATTGCCGAGGTCTGGGATAAAGTCTTTGGTGTGGCCGAAGGTTTTATCCCGGTTACAATCTTAGACAGCACCCATCCTCAGGCGGTTGCCCGCATCGCTGAGACCGGAGCGCTTGAGACCACCCTCTTTCTGGTTTCGAGTAAATCCGGCGGCACCCTTGAAACCCTCTCCTTCTTTAACTATTTTTACGCTCAATTAACTCTCCTGAAAGAAAACCCCGGCGAAAATTTTACGGCGATTACTGATCCCGGTTCCAAGCTTGAGGTTCTGGCCCGAGAGAGAGGTTTTCGCAAAATCTTCTCGACTCCTACCGAGGTTGGCGGCCGCTATTCGGCTCTGACCTGTTTTGGTCTTCTACCGGCGGCGCTGTTGGGTCTGCCGCCAGGGGATCTTCTGGCTCGGGCCCAAGCGATGATGGCCGCCTGCTCTTCAGGAGTTTCGGCCACAGATAATCCAGCTCTACAACTGGGAGTTTTTCTCGGTGAAATGGCGCGGGCCGGTCGCGATAAAATGACGCTGGTTTTATCGCCTGGTTTGCAGCCCTTTGCCGTCTGGCTCGAACAACTATTAGCTGAAAGCACCGGGAAAAAGGGCTATGGTCTGGTTCCGGTCATTGTTGCTGCCGATGATGATGCGTTACCTTTTCTCGATTGTCATAATAAACCCGCAAAAGATCGTTTTTATCTCTTTCTGCGGCTCGCAGATGACGAAAATTTAAGTTTGGATTCAGCCCGGGTT
>JAUVDU010000401.1 GCA_030595135.1 Deltaproteobacteria bacterium
TCTTCAGTATCAACCTCTTCGACCATGACATCATCACGCTCAATTCGATCATATTTTTCCTGCAGATGCCAGTTATGTTTTTCCATCGCCCCATCGGCTAAGAAAAGAGATGTAATCCGTCGCGGCTCCCGCCCTTTAGCACCGGTGATGAGCCAGTCACGATCCGCATCGCCACTGGTCTTTTCCGGAATCCAGGGAACAATCGGCTCCTTGATCTGGCCGAGGATGGCATCACCCAGAACCAGAGTCAAGATCCGGTATTTTTCCGCCAGCTCAAACGCCTTGATCGTTAAATCATAGAGCTCCTGACCAGTATGCGGAGCCAAAACAATAAGTTTATAATCGCCATGCCCGCCCCCTTTGACCGACTGAAAATAGTCGCCTTGGGTCGCGTTAATGCCACCCAGACCAGGGCCCTGGCGGCTCATATTGACAACCACGGCCGGCAGTTCATTACCGGCAAAATAAGAAAAACCCTCTTGCATGAGCGAGATTCCGGGGCCGCTGGATGAAGTCATAACCCGGACTCCGGTCGCGGCCGCACCAAGCAGCATATTAATCGACGCGATCTCACTCTCGGCCTGCAAAAATTCGCCGCCCACCGCCGGCAGATGCATAGCCATATATTCGGGAATCTCATTTTGCGGGGTAATCGGATAGCCGAAATAGTAGTGACAACCGGCATTGATTGCCGCCATCGCTATAGCTTCGTTACCTTTCGTAAAAACCTTCTTCGGGGTACTCATGCCAGACTCACCTCCAGACCGCAATCGCTACATCAGGACACATCTCGGCACAACGACAACACCCGATACAGTCATCCGGGTTGACCACAACAACATGCTGATAGCCACCCAAATTAATCCCCTTACCGATCTCAAGCACATGCTCGGGACAGGCATCAACGCAAAGAGCACAGCCTTTGCAACGTTCTATCTCTATTTCAACCTTTGGCATTCTCGAACAACCTCCTAGGCATTAGCAAAAACAGCATGACTCTATAGTGGTTAGCAAAGAGAGTTGTCAACTTAAAAAGCTGTAACTATTCAGCTGCTACTTTTAACCAAAGTTGAAGAAGGAGAAATCATCACTCCCGACATCGGTTGGTGTATGGCTAAAAAAGTCGGTCGCAGCCGCCAGAAAATCGAGATACTCGGAAAAACGTTCCGGCTCACTGACCTGCTCTATCTCACAACCATAATAATAAAAGCCGTCAACCAAGTCGCTCTTCACATTTTTAACCTTACATTTAAGTTGCAGTCGACACTCTGCCGTGACATTCATCTCCAGCAGAAAATTGCGGGAAATCTTACTTTCGCTGACAACCCCAACCCCTCGCGGGCCGACGTCAACCATATAAGAACGCTCTGCCAAGAGGACACTGTAGCCATCTTTATGCATGGCCGTCAAGGTTACCGGAACAAAACCATTATAACGAGGGTTACTCCAGATCTGCTCAGTCTTAACCCCCCGTTCATCGGGCAGCTTAAGACAGAGGTGATAAAAAGGAACATAACTTACTTTGAGTACCGAGGTTTTAAAATCATACCTGATGCCGGCATGCTCATAGCTCAGATAGAGAAGATTATTAACATAAACCGAGTCGAAATAACGCCAGCTCCCGGCCTTTGTCTTATATTTCGGTCGATCAACAAGGATAGTATCGCCAACCTTGGTTAAAAGGTGGGATTGATACTGATCACCGGTCACAACCCTGGCGACATTTACTATCTGATATGATGCAAACTGCAACTCGACGGCCATCCCCTCACCCCACTCTTTAACCCTTCAACTCTTTAACCCTTCCGCAACTGTTCCCAAACCTCCACAACCTGATTCCGGGTATACGCGAGATCTTTGGTATTATCAATCACGAAATCAGCAAACTGCAGCTTTTCATCTATCGGCAGCTGAGCTTTAAGGATATTGGCAGCCGCTTGCCGGCTGATACCATCACGCTTTGCCAGGCGCTCTATCTGTATCTCGGCTGGCACATAAACCAGCAACAGCTTGTCAAACAGGTATTGCAGATTCAACTCGATCAACAGAGGAACCGCCACCTGAATGATCGCATCCGGATTTTTCGCGGCAATTTCGTCAGCTTGTTTGAAAAATTCCGCAAAGATCGGCGGATGTGTAAAGCTCTCGAGCTTTTTCCGCTTTTCCATATCGCCAAAAACAATAGCTGAAAGTTTCTTGCGATCCAGAGAACCATCCTTCGCTAACACTTGAGGCCCAAAATAGTCAACAATTTTCACCCATCCCGGAGTTCCCGGCTCAACCACCCGGCGGGCAATCAGATCAAAATCGATCAAGGGCGAGCCCAGTTCACCGAGCATCCCGGAAACCGTACTTTTGCCACTGGCGATCCCGCCGGTCACGCCCAACAAAAAATGCTGGTTATCACCTTTGACTTTTTTCATTATTAATACCTGATGAACTCGTAAAAAGTCACGGGATGGCTAAGTAAAAATTTCGATAGACAAGATGTTGTGGTTCTCCAGGCGCGAGACTATACATCTAGTATGTCGAGTGTCTGGAGAACCACAACATCGCAGGATATCGGAACTTTTTACGACGCCATCAAT
>JAUVDU010000009.1 GCA_030595135.1 Deltaproteobacteria bacterium
CGAGCCAGTTCAATCTCCATCGCCATATCGGAAAGTTTAAACTGGGTTACCTGAAAATCAAACAGAGGACGATTAAATTGAATTCGCTCCTGAGAATACTGCAACGCTTTCTCAAAAGCTCCCTGGGCTCCACCCAAACCCATAGCCCCAATACTCAAACGACCGCCGTCAAGGGTTGCCAGCATCTGATGAAAACCTTCTCCTCGATCACCAAGTAGATTTTTGGCTGGCACACGGCAATCATCAAAGTAGATTTCAGTCGTATTGGAAGAGCGCCACATCATCTTACCGTGCATGGGGCGACACTCCATTCCAGCCGTTCCGGCCGGCACCAGAATACAACTCATTTCATTGCGCCCATCATCCCGTTTTCCGGTAATTGCCTGCACAATGATAACCCCGGTATTCGGAGCTGAAGCATTTGTAATAAAAATTTTAGAGCCGTTAATAACCCACTCATCACCATCAAGTACGGCATTGGTTTTCGAGTTACCGGCATCAGAGCCGGCGTTGGGTTCAGTCAAACCAAAACCGGCCAGGATCTCACCCGTACAAAGTCGCGGCAACCACTCTTTTTTCTGCTCTTCACTACCATAGTAATAGATCGGGCCGATACCTAAAGAGTTGCCGGCGGCAACCGTAGCGGCCTGAGAACCATCAACCCGAGCAATTTCTTCAACCGCAATAATATAAGAGGTATAGTCGAGTCCGGAACCACCATACTCAGGTGATACAAACATCCCGAAAAGCCCGAGATCTCCCATCTTCTGCGTCAGTTCCAGAGAAAACTCTTCCTTTTGATCAAGTTCCTGAGCCAGAGGAGCTATCTCTTTTTCAGCAAAACCACGCACACTTTTACGTAAAATTTCCTGTTCTTCCGACAAATCATAATTAAGCGCCATTGGTTTACCCTTCCTTTTATCCCACCTTACGTTAACTGTTAAACTAAAACCAAAAAAATAACGGTTGCCAATCTCAAAAGCTGAGCACTGTTATATTATTTCGCGAAGCTTGTCAACGAAAAATCATTTGACCTAAACCAAGAAGCGATCAAATAACAAAAAATTGATTTCAGCTGACAATAATGATTGACAAAGAAAAAAAAAAACATTAGAAAGCGCCTCGAATCTGCTTGACGATTGTTTTACTGGCGGTGTAGCTCAGGTGGTTAGAGCATACGGCTCATATCCGTAGTGTCCGGGGTTCAATTCCCTGCACCGCCACCATTTCCCTCCCCTCTTCTACTTTACAAAACAAGACTACAAATTTACCTATTATATCTATTCAGCTAACCCGCAAGTTCAGGGTACACAATCCCGATTTTCTTCGGAGAATCGGGTTATGTCCCCAGGATTCACTAAAATTCATCAATATACGGTGTTTCTTTACTTACGCTGAATAGTTATAATCTATCTATATCTGCAAAACAGTTGCAATCTCACGCCACTACTGATACATAAATACCTGCCAGTTAATCAAACATCTTTTTTCTTTGCTGTTTTTTACCTACAGATTTATTCTTTAATACAGGAAAAGTACGATGCTAGCTTTCATTTTTGACCCTCATCCGGAATCGGCTGAAGAGATCGCCCGAGTTGTTAATTCGATTGGGTTGGAAACAAAAAAACTAAAATCTCTGGCCGAATTGATCACCACCTTACAAGGTGAATTGCCACGCCTCATCATCAGTGAAGCAATTATCAGTGGATACGACGATTTCATCGTTCTTGAACACATAAAAAATGATAATAAACTGCAAAAAATTCCGGTCATCATAACCACCAGTCAGGCGACCCGGGAAAATATTATTAAAGCTAGACAACTTGGTGCCAACGGTTTCATCACAAAACCTTTCGACAAAGCGGGCCTCATCAAACAGATAAAACTGGCTCTTGATATCCGCGATCTTGCCCCAACCGGAAAGCCAACAACAAAAATTGACAGAAGCCAGGGAACCCAGCACAAACTCTCTCTCAAAACCATCAACAATGAGCGCTTAAAAAGCCAGATCATGCAAAAAATTGAGGAGATCCCATCCCTTCCGGCAATCGTCTATAAGGTTATGGAGCTAGTCAACAGTGACAAATCGAGCGCCGCCGATTTTGAAAAAGTTGTAGCCCGCGATCAGGCTCTGGCTGCCCGCATGCTGCGCATGGCCAACTCCTCATTCTACAGCCTCTCACGCAAAGTCTCAACGATCAGCGATGCGGTTGTCTACTTAGGCCACAATACTATCCGCAGCCTGGTCTTAGGGGCCTCAACCTCTTCACTTTTCAAACGCAGTCTGCCGGCCTACGGTTATCAGCGTGAAGGCCTCTGGCAGCATGCCAACATTGTCGCCTCTCTTTCCCGTGAAGTTGCCTCAGCAGCCCATCTGACCCCGGAAGAGATTGAAAGCTGTTATGTTGCCGGCCTGCTGCACGATATCGGCAAACTGGTTCTTGGACCTTTTGCCCAGAAACAGGCAGACAGTTTTGTCGGCTTAATCCAGGAAGGTAAAGAACTTATCGAGGTTGAACAGGAACTCTTAGGATTTACCCACGGCGAAATCGGACGTATTCTTCTAGATAAATGGAAACTGCCGAGAAATCTGGTTGAAACCGTAAACTTTCACCACCAGCCGGAAATTAGTACTTACGCACCGCGAGAGACTTTAGTCGTCTCAGTAAGCGATTCGATCAGCAATCAATTTGGCTTTGCCCTGGAAAAAGAAAAACCGGAAAATGACCCGGAAATCTTCATCCGGCGCCTGCAAAGATTGGGACTTGACCCGCAATGGCCGCAAAATGAAGAAGAAAAAATCAGAGAACTTGCCGAAGATGTCGTCTCCATGCTCGACAGCATTAGTTAAAAGGAACGTTACTATTCAGCTAACCCGTAAATTCAGGGACACAATCCCGATTTCCTTCGGAGAATCAGGTTATGTCCCCAGAGTTCACTGAAATCCATTAAAATTAAGTGCTTTTCTACTTACGCTGAATAGTTACAAAGGAACATTTATGATCCCTCTACCTGCAAATCTTGTTCAAGCCATCCTTGCAATCCACATCTCCATGGAGATGGAAGAACTCTATTCCGCTCTTGGAGTATATTTAAATAAACTTTTCGGAATTCATCAGTTTTCCTGCTTCCTCTACAACAATGACAGTCACTGCTACAGCCTCGACTATTCAACTAGGATCGAAACTTCTTACTGGGATGAAATTGCCTACAACGTTGAGGAGGCCCCCTTTACAGCACTTTTCGGCAACGAGCCCCTACCTTTCCCCACTCCCCTCCTCTGGTTCGACGGGCGTTACGATATGTACTGGGCCAAGAAACTGATCCATGAACATGAAACCGCAGCAGCCATTGTTTTTCATGAGTTTCCGGAAAACATGGAAGAAGACACCATTTCACTGAACTTTCTCCTAAACCACTTTACAGCGGCCATGGTTCGCACCACTATCTACTGTGAGATGCGCAACACCAAAGAGGAACAAGCCACCCGCCTCGACCTGATCAACGAAATGGGAACCATGGTCGGCAGCAAATCACTGGAAGCAGTGTTGGCAACATTGATGGGAATGGCTTTAAGGATAATGCATGCCGAAGTCGGCTCTATTTTACTCTATAACGGTAAAGGGGAGTTAACAACAGAGGTTGAGTGGGGTTTAAAAGAAGAATGCATCAAATCTCTTCATTTCCAGGATGAAAATAAAATCTCATACCTGGAAAAAATAAGCTCAATGAAGGATGTTTTTTTCGAAAAGGATTTGAGTAGCAACAACCAACTCTCTTTAGATGACACACAACACCAGATCAACTCGATCGCTTCCTTTCCGCTCTACACACCATACAAAAACTACGGCCTTCTGAATGTGGTCAACATTGACATCAATACTATCGTTGATGAACAGGAGATAGACACATTAAGAACTATCTCGCAACTGGCCGCAACCACCATTGAAAACTATCAACTCCACAATCAACTGTCAGGTTCAAAGAGCTAAATTTCATTATGAGCCGTATAAGACTAAAGCTGCCCGAACCCCAGCAATTTATCTACACGACCGAGATCGCACCGAGAATCAGCGACATCAACTACGGCAACCACTTAGGACATGATCGCCTTATTACCCTGCTCCATGAAACCCGTCTCCGTTTTATGGCAAAACACGGTTTCAGTGAACTTGACGTTGACGGCAGCAGTATTATCATGGCTGATCTGGCCATCTCCTATAAGGCCGAAGTCATTTATGGCGAATCTCTGACCGTTGATATCGCCTTGATCGAACCCTCCCGCGCCGGCTGTACTTTCTTTTATCTGGTGAGAAAAAAAAGTGACCAAAAAGAGGTCGCCAGAGCCACCACCGGAATCGTCTTTTTCGATTATCAAAAGAAAAAAATCACCCGCATACCCCCCGCATTTGCCGCCCTTTTATAAAAGGAAGCTCAAAAGGAAAATCAATCTGCCCAACCAGGAAATCCTCTTGATTTTAGTCTCCCATTTCACTATTTCAGATATTGTAAGAGCGGAGGCAACTTGTCAGTTATGAAAATCATGAACCAGATAGGCACACGGCCCAATTAAAGGACGCAACACCCCATGAAAATTCTTCACACCTCGGATTGGCATCTGGGCCGCTCGCTCTATGGCCGGAAACGCTATGATGAGTCTTTGGCATTTCTTGACTGGCTCGCAGATTTGATTGAGAGCGAAGGTGTCGATGCCCTGCTCGTGGCGGGTGATATTTTTGATACGAGTACGCCCAGTAACCGGGCTCAGGAACTTTATTACCGATTTCTCTGCCGGGTTTCTGCATCTTGCTGCCGGCAGATCGTGGTAATTGCCGGCAACCATGATTCTCCCTCCTTTTTAAATGCCCCTAAGGAGCTCCTACGGGCTATAAATGTTTATGTGGTTGGCTCGATTAGCGAAAACCCGGAAGCTGAAGTCATCACCCTTTCCGACCCGGCCAACATTGTGCAAGCTATTGCCTGTGCGGTTCCCTACCTGCGAGATCGCGATATCCGCACCGTAGAAGCGGGTGAAACCGTTGCCGACAAAAATATCAAGCTCATGAAAGGAGTGCAGAAACATTATGCCGAAGTCTGTGAAGTCGCAGAAAAAAGACAAGCGGAATACGGCGACATTCCCATTATCGGCATGGGACACCTCTTTACAACCGGCGGCAAAACGGTTGATGGGGATGGAGTGAGAGAGCTTTATGTCGGCTCATTGGCCCATGTCGGTGAAGATATTTTTCCGGCTTGCATAGATTATCTGGCCTTAGGCCACCTGCATGTTCCTCAGAAAGTTGGAAAATCGGAACATTTTCGTTATTGCGGTTCACCGATTCCCATGGGCTATGGCGAAGCCGCTCAAGAAAAGAGCGTAGTTCTGGTGGAATTTGACGGCCGAACCCCGCAAGTAAATGAACACCCGATTCCATGTTTTCAAATCTTAGAAAGAATCTCCGGCGGGATCGATAAAATCAGCGCCAGAATCGATGAGTTAAAATCAGAGTCGAGTAACGCCTGGCTGGAGATTGAATACACCGGTGAAGAGCTCGTCGGCAACCTGCAAGAACTTATGGATGAGGCGATTGCAGATACGGAGATGGAAATCCGCAAGATAAATAACCGGCGGGTCATTGAACGGATCATCAACCAAAGCGACAAGGCTGAGACGCTTGATGATCTGGATGTAAATGACGTCTTTACCCGTTGCTTGGATAGCCATGAGGTAGCAGAAGACGAACGCCCGGAGTTGATCCGATCTTACCAAGAGATTATTCAATCTTTGCAAGAAGAAGATTTAAATGAATAAATACAAGTGATTATAATCGATGAAAATATTGAATTTACGCTTTAAAAACCTTAATTCACTGGTTGGCGAGTGGTCAATCGACTTTACCACTCCCGAATATGTCGGCGACGGGATATTTGCCATTACCGGCCCCACCGGCGCCGGTAAATCAACCATTCTCGATGCCATCTGCCTGGCTCTTTACGGTCGCACCCCGCGTTTAAAATCGATCAGCAAAAGTAGTAACGAGATCATGTCCCGGCAGACCGGGGAGTGTTTTGCTGAAGTGACCTTTGCCACTCAGTCTGGACAATTTCGCGCTCATTGGAGTCAGCACCGAGCCCGCAAGAAAGCTAACGGCAACTTGGCTGAATCAAAACACGAAATTTCAGACGCCAAAAGCTGCCGCCTCCTGGAATCGAAGAAACGCAATGTTGCCACCGCCATTGAAGAAAAAACGGGCATGGATTTTGATCGGTTTACCCGTTCCATGCTCTTGGCTCAGGGCGGGTTTGCCGCTTTTCTGCAAGCCGCACCCGATGACCGAGCCCCAATCCTTGAGCAGATCACCGGCACCAAAATCTACAGTAAAATTTCGCAGCATATTCACGAACGAAAACAGAACGAACTGGGAAAACTTGAACTCTTAAGGGCTGAAACCGGCGGCATCGTCATTTTAAATGATGAAAATGAAACTGCATTAAAACTGGAGCTGTTAGAGCAGCAGAAAACTGAAAAGAATCTGTGGACTGAAAATGAAGGGCTGAAAAAATCGATTATCCGGCTTAACGGCATCGCAGCCTTAAAAAAGGAGCTCTTAGCCATCGACCTGGAATCAGAGAACTTAAAAAATAGTTTGAAGGAGTTCGCGCCGGATCGAGAGATATGGCTAAAAGCCCTTAAAACAACAGAACTCGAAAGCGAATACGCAACCTTGAGTTCAAAAAGGCAAGAGCACAAAAATGAACTGAAACTTTTGACCAACTTGAAGATTCAACTACCGGATAACGAAAGGGCTCTGGGAACAAAAGAGACCACACTCAATAAGGCTGAAGAGGCTCTATTCAAGATCAAAGATGAGCAAAAAAACGAACTCGAATTAATTAAAAAGGTTCGGGAATTTGACCTGCAAATTTTGGCTAAACAATCGACATTGCAAACTGCCGACAGAGAATACCGAAAAATTAAGACCCAATTTTCTGAAAAAAATGAGCAACGGCAAAAGTATGTAATTAAGCAAAAAGCAGCCACAAAAAAACTTGCCGACGCAGCCGACTACCTCTTAGTCAATGCCAATGACGCCGCACTAATCACCAACCTGACCGGAATCAATGAACAACTCAAAAACTTAAAGTCCGTAAACGAAAATATCTCTATCATAAACAACCAGGTTACTAAACTTAAAAAACAGGCAGCAGCGGATAACACCCGGTATAAGAAACAACAGGCATTAGGCCCAAACCTAAAAAACAAGCATGATGCCGCCCAAAAACTGGTAACCCAAACAGGTGAGGCTATTGTAGAACATCTGGGTGACCGCCAACTCCGGGAGTACCGAGCTGAACACAGTGCGCTTATCCGGGAAATGGGCGATTTGAAAAAGATCGCAAGCCTAGAGGATGAACGAGAAAAATTAGAAGACCATAAACCATGTCCCTTATGCGGATCTTTGCACCACCCTTATGCTCAAGGTAATAGCCCAAAAATTGATGAGACCGATAAAAAAATTAATCATCTAGGCTCTCTGATTCAAAGAGCGGAAGAGTTAGAAACCAACCTCCAGCAACATAATTTGGCAGAGAGAAAAGCTGGTTTAGCCTTAGCTGAAGCGGAAAAACAGCTCATTCAGGCCGGGCACAATAAAATTGAATCACAAGCCAACCTCCAACGCTTCGAAAAAGAGTTGCAGGCAGCATCAGGAAAACAGGCTGAACTGAAAAAGAACCTAAGCTCCGAATTGACCCCATTCGGTGTCACCAAGATCCCGGATAATGATCTCAACGCCATCGCCACAGACCTCGGAATCAGGTTGAAAAGATGGCAGACGGAACAAAAACGAAAAACTGAGATTGAAAACAAAAACCGTGATTTGACAGCTGAGATTAAAAGCCTTGAAACGATCATGCACACACTCAACGATTCACTCAAGGAGAAACAGAAAGGTCTAGACGAAAACAGACGTGAATTTGCTACACTTACATCTGAACGTAGAGGATTGTATGGCCAAAAAAATCCAGACACCGAAGAGCTTCGCTTGGCAGGCCAAATTGTTGCCGCCGAAAAATCTAAAGACGCGGAGAGAGAGAACCGGGATCAGACCCGACAACAATTAAATAATTTAAAAACCCGAATCACCACGTTAAACGAGAACATCTCAAAAAGAGAGCCCGAACTCAATAAACTTGAACCATCTTTTATAGCGAGCTGTAAAAAATCCGGTTTTAAGGATGAACCAACCTTTATTCTCTATCGACTCTCCCCTGAGAAAAGAGATAAATTAGGTCAGCAAGCCAAAACCTTTGACGATAAACAAACTAAGATTAAAACCCGTAAAAATGATCGAGAAATTAAACTTGCTCAGGAAATCGAAAAAAATACAACTCAAAGTCCACTGGAGAATCTGCAAAAAAAGCATATAGAGAGCCAGGAATCGCTGAAAAAGCTGGCTGAGAAAATTGGGGCTAACAAACAGAAACTTAACGATAACGCAATGGCTAAAAGCAAGCATCAAGAACAGCAACTATTAATTGAAAAACAAAAAAAAGAGTGCTCAAGGTGGGATTCACTACACCTGCTAATCGGTTCAGCCGACGGCAAGAAATACCGAAATTTTGCCCAGGGACTCACTTTTGCGTTAATGGTATCCCATGCCAATCAACAACTTGAAAAAATGACCGATCGCTACCTCTTGGTTCGCGACCAAAAACAACCCCTTGAACTCAATGTTATTGATAATTATCAGGCATCTGAAATCAGATCGACCAAAAATCTTTCCGGCGGCGAGAGCTTTATTGTCAGCCTCTCTCTGGCTCTTGGCCTATCCAAGATGGCCAGTCAAAACGTCCGGGTTGACTCGCTCTTTCTCGATGAAGGTTTCGGCACCCTCGATGAAGAGGCTTTGGAAACCGCCCTGGAAACCCTGGCCGGACTCCAACAGGACGGAAAACTGATCGGCGTCATCTCCCATGTCTCAGCCTTAAAGGAGCGCATCAGCACCAGAATAAGTATCCAGCCGCTATCCGGCGGCAAGAGTACAATCAGTGGCCCTGGCTGTAAAAGGCAAAGCGAAAACAATTAGCGACTTTAGTTCGCATTAGAATTTGAGGTTGACAGTTAGGCCGGGAACGAATAGGCTGTAAATAGAATTTCATGAGTAAGAAAATAAGGAGAAGAGAATGGAAGAGCAGCGACATTTCAGCCGGATAACATTCCAGGCCCATACTAAAATCGAGATCGAAGGGCATCCTTATGGCAGTGAACTCCTGGATATTTCTTTGAAGGGTGCATTGATAAACTGCAATACCGAGTTGCCGCTCACCTTAAGTAAAGACGCCCTGATCAAAGTTTTTCTGCCCTCTTCCAGTATCTCCATGAATTTTAGTGCTCGCCTGGTTCACCTTGATGGAGACCATTACGGATTCAAGTTCACCAGTTACGATGCTGAAAGCATGACTCATCTTCGCCGCCTGCTCGAATTAAATCTGGAAGATCAAGATCAGGTTATCAAAGAACTCTTTTTCCTGCAAAAAGCGTAATTAAAGATTAAAATATATGACCACCAGCAAACTCAAGATCGGAGCTCTTCTCCTCTATAAAAGTCAGCCGGCAAAACTTGTTAAGCTGGGCGATAAAATTGAGATTGAGCTCCTTACAAAATCACTAAGCAAAAAAGTTCGGCCCAAGGATATCTCCTTTCTTCACCCGGGCCCGGTTACTGAGTTAAACCTTTTATCCCCGGACATGGATGAGCTTGAAGAGGCGCGCTCTCTTTTAAGTGGAGAAGAGACAACTTTAGAGGAAATTGCCGAACTGGTTTTCAATCAGATCACCGCTTCAGCGATCTGGAGTGCTTGGCAGATTGTCACTGAAGGAGTCCATTTTCACGGTTCTCCAAATCGTATCAAAGCTCGTTCAGATGAAGAATTAATTCTCGAAAACAAGAAAAGAGCCGCCAAAAAAGCCCGCCAGGAGAGTTGGCAATCTTTTCTTGAAAGAGTCGAGAAAAAAGCCATCATCGACTCTGACCGAACCTTCCTCACCGAAGTTGAGAATTTAGCTCTGGAACAGGGTACGGAAAGCCGACTGTTACAGCATCTGGGCCGTCAACAGTCGCGAGAAAATGCTCACGCCATCCTGCTTGAACTCGGTTTCTGGAAAAAGTCATACAACCCTTATCCACAACGCTTTGAGTTGGCCTGTGACGAAAGCAGTGAACCACAAGATCTTAAAACACCACCAGCTTCCGCTGATGAAAAACGCCTCGATTTAACTGAACTTGCGGCTTTTGCCATTGATGATGAAAACAGCAATGACCCCGATGATGCGATAAGTTTTGACGGCCGACGGCTCTGGATTCATGTTGCCGATGTCGCCAGTCAGATAAGTATTGACAGCCCCAATGATGCAAGAGCTAAGGAGAGAGCCGCAACCCTCTACCTGCCGGAAACCACCCAAACCATGCTTCCCCCGAGTTTGACCGACAAACTTGCCCTCGGCCTGCAAGAGGTCTCCCCGGCCCTCTCTTTCGCCCTTGAAATTGATGAAAACGGAACTATCCTGGATCTTGAAATCATCCCCAGCCTGATCAAGGTAACCCGCCTGAGCTACGACGAGGCTGAAAAACTGCTCACAGAAAACAGCTCTCTAGCAAAAATATGGGCTCTGACCAAAGCCCATCGAGAACAGAGACTGAGAGCCGGAGCCGTTGAAATTGATCTCCCGGAATGTAAAATAAGAGCCGTCAACGACCAGGTCACAATCACTCCACTGCCCAACCTTAAAAGTCGTAATCTGGTAAGTGAAGCGATGCTGATGGCTGGTGCGGCTTGCGCCCAATATGCAAAAAAGCATGACCTGCCAATGCCGCATGCCGGTCAAGTTCCACCGAATGAGATGCCTGAAACCGATGACCTGCCCACTCTGGTAGCGATGTACGCTAAGCGCCGGTCAATGCGGGCTGGTCGCTTGAGTTGCTCTCCACAATCCCATTTCGGCCTTGGTCTTAATTCCTATATCAGAGTAACAAGTCCCTTGAGGCGCTACCTTGACCTGGTTGCCCATCAACAAATCCGCCTGCATCTGGCGGGATTGCCGACTTTAAATGAGAGTGAAATCACAACCCGTATCGCATCCGTCAATTCAACCAGCAGCCAAATCAAACAAACCGAGCGCCTCTCCAACCGCCACTGGACTCTGATATTCCTTCAGCAGCACCCGGATTGGCAAGGGGTTGGGGTAGTGGTAGCTGAATGGGGACGAAAATCTCTGCTCCTTATTCCGGAGCTAGCCTTGGAAATTGAACAAGCAATCACTGGAAACCAAGCCCCGGGCACTCACCTGCAACTTTTTTCCCCGCGTGTCAATCTCCCCTATCTGGAAGTTTTTTTCCAAACCAAAGTCATCATCTAGTACACTGCCTAATAAATAACCCGCTCCCTGAGACAGATAAATTCTAGAAAATCACCGTCTCTCTCGACCATCAGGGTAACCGGGTGCCCGGCTTGACCGCGAATTAACTCAACTACTTCGCGGAGCGAAAAGTCATCGACAGCCAGACTATCGACCGCCACCAGACGATCACCGGGGACCAGCCCTTCATTAAGGGCTGGTGAATCGTCCAAGAGGTCGGCAATTTCATATCCCTCTTCGCTTTTGACCAGACGGGCGCCGATGCCAACCAGAGCCATCCGACCTTTTCCAACCTGGTTTCGTTCAAGCAAGACTTCAAAGAAAAAAGGATTATTTTGGTTTTCAAAGTCGATCCCGGAGATCATTTCACGAACATAACCCGGAGCCGAAACCATCATTGTCACCAGGCTGCTGCTATTACCCCAAAGTTCAAAAAAACCGGCATCATCGGTCACGGTTCGAACTGAACCGATAACAATTTTTGCGGCGGCCAGAGGTGCCCCGCTCTCCCGATCGTAGACCCGTCCCCCCACACCATTGACTTCAATCCGACCTTTGCCCGGCTTGCCTGATTCGTTGAGATAAACGTCAAAATTAGCCAGGCCGCTGCCGGCTTGGATATCAAATTGCCTGATCTCCAGAGTTTTAAACCCGGCACAGGAAAAACTTAAATGCCCGACGCCACCCTCGGCCCAGAGATGAAATTCCCCGGCCTGGTTGCTAACCTGACTCTGCCCGTTAAAACTTACCTGACAACCATCAAGCGGCAAACCGCTCTCAAGCGCAAAAACTGCACCTGAAACCCCGAAATCGGCCTCCGGAGAAACCGTTTTAACCACGCTTTCCACTTTTTCGGAGACATTTTTTTCCACACTTTCAAGCTTGCTCTTTTTGGCAACTAAAGTAGTTACCGGTTGGGTATCCGGCTCCGGCAAAGTATCTTTTAAAGTTGCAGATGAGGTTTGTTGCTGATCTTTGGCCGTGGATACGGAAGGGGCTGTCTCAGGTTCGTGAATAACGTAATAGAAGCCGCCGACAAACAAAATAATCACCAAAACTGCCAGCAAAATCTCAAGATTTATAAATCTTTTTCGTTTCATTTTAGCTCCTGTAACGTTTTCAATAAACCACTCGAACGCTCAACCCGACGCCGGCAGGAAGTTGCCAAAGACGCGGCAAATGACGCGTCTAAAGAAGTCTTTAAAACAGATCGAACTGCAACTACTCCCGGCAGCCAGATCTCAATCCGTTTAGCGGCCCTAGTGACTGCCGTATAGAGCATCTCCCGAGTCAACAAGGCGTTATCCGAGCCCGGC
>JAUVDU010000146.1 GCA_030595135.1 Deltaproteobacteria bacterium
AGAGAGGTATTGATCGTGAGTTCCTTATGGGTTCGGGCAAAGAGCTCAAGGCTGTCACTTATGACCTGGTTGAGGTCGAGGGCTTCGATCTGGTATTTGCCGCCCCGGGCAAAACCTAAGAGCTGTTTGGTCAGGTTGGCACCGCGAGCGATAATCTTCTCAATCCGGGAGAATTTTTTCTCTAAAAACGGCTCAACGTCGGTTTTGAGTTGGATGATCGAGATATGTCCCTGGATAGCGGTCAGCAGGTTGTTGAAATCGTGGGCAATGCCCCCGGCCAGCGCTCCTACGGCTTCCATCTTTTGGGCTTGATGGAGTTGGTTTTCCAGTTTGTTCTGGAGTGTGGTATCTCTCAGGGTGATAATACTGCCCTGGAGGTTGCCATCACTGTCACGGTATATGGCACCGCTGATACTGACCGTGATTTTATTTCCCTTTATTGTGAAACGTTGACTTTCAACATTGTTAAAACTTTCTCCCCGTTTAACTTTGTCGATCATCTCTAAGGTTTCCGGTAAGTTTTCTTCGGGGACAAAATTCGTTTTTCGGTTTTTAATCTCTTCCAAGCTCCAGCCGAAGGTTTTGATAAAGGCCGGATTAGCATAGTCGACTTCACCCCGCATGTTGTAGGCAACAATCGGGTCGGGGCTGGCTTCGAGGACGGCTCGGTATTTAGAATCTTCAGCCTCGGCCAGTTTGCGTAGGCGCTCTTTTTCGGTGACATCACGACAGATGCCAGCAACCCCGGTTATCTTGCCCTGATAATCGCGTAATGGCGTACGCACGGTGTCATGGAGCCGTAGGCTTCCATTCGGGTGTTGCAACCATATATCGCTTTGGTGAGATTTGCCGCTTTTAATGACAATTTGATCGAATTCCAGATAACGGTCGGCTTCATCTTTATTCAGGACTTCGTGTAGTTTTCGCCCAATGATTTCATCAATTGTTTTGTCTGCATACTCAGCATAGGCCTGGTTGCAAGCCTGATAGGTACCATTAAGATCTCGGTAGAAGATAAGATCAGGGATCGTATCGAAAAGCTTAAACAGGGTATTGTTGTAGTCGTTCATAGTCAATTTAGTTTCCGACCGTAAAACCTTTTGCCCAAATATATTATGGTATGGTATTGAGTGGAAGATTCATTATCCACTAAATTACTTTTACTTGTCAAGCTGTTTTGTTATGGCTGTTTGGATCCGGTACTGCCGGGTTAAGGAGATTTTTTATGAAAATTGATGTTCATGTCCATATCTTTCCACCCGAAATCAGGGAGAATCGAGAGAAGTTTTTTGTTGGTGAGCCCGATTTTGAACTTCTCTATGCATCGCCGAAATCCCGTCTCGTGGGGGCCGGAGAGTTGTTGTCCGTGATGGCTGAGGACGGGGTTGATCGTTCAGTGGTTTTTGGGTTTCCCTGGCGTGATGCCGGAATCTCACGACTTTGTAATGATTATGTGATCGAGCAGGTTAAAAAACATCCTGAACACCTTTTGGGGCTCGCCTGCTTTGGTTTTGCTGATCCGGATGGTGCTGCTTTAGAGAGTGAAAGGTGTCTTAATCAAGGCCTGCATGGGGTTGGAGAACTAGCTTTTTATGTTGAGGGATTCAGTGATAAAGTGGTTGATCAAATGGCTCCGGTTATCGAGGTCTTACGCAAGCACAAGAAAGTATTGAATCTGCATACCAATGAACCCGTGGGGCATAACTATCCGGGAAAGAGTGATGTCAAGCTTCGTAATCTATATCGCTTTCTCAAACTTTACGGCGATGTTCCAACTATTTTCGCACATTGGGGAGGCGGCTTTCCTTTTTATCACCTGCTCAAAAAAGAGTTCTCCGAAGTTACCGAAAATCTCTATTATGATACGGCTGCATCTCCCTATCTCTTTAAAAATGATATCTATCGTTTAGGCGGGGAGATGGCCGGTTTTGAGCGGATTCTGTTCGGCAGCGATTACCCTTTGCTGCGTCCTCGACGTTATTTTAAGGATATGCAGGAGGTTGGTCTCGATGACCGGCAACGAGCTATGCTGTGTGGTGATAACGCTGCCCGACTCTTTGGCATTCAAACATAAAACATAAGATTATAGTTGCTGGATATGGTAACTGTTTCGTTGCCGTCTCCAAACTGCCGGGATTGGGGTCATTGCTGGTACAAGGTGCGTCAGCACCCCAGCTTTGACCTCGTATATGAGAGCGAAGCAATGTTATTCATTATTTGTTGTGACTTTAAGGTGGATTTTGTCGGTTTATACTTGACACTAATCTTTTCCCAGAGTAGTTGTAACGGTTCGATATAATATTGTTTTAGGTGTTCCTGTAGGCTAATTAAAAAGAGGAGGCGTGATCGATGAAAAGACGTGACGTATTGAAAAAGGCCGGGGTTGGTGCAGTTGGTATTGGAGCTGCCGGTCTAGCTCTTAAGCCACGTAAGGCTACAGCTAAAAAGGTTTACAACTGGAAGATGGTCACCACTTGGCCGCCACATTTCCCGGTACTCGGTGAAGCTGCTGACTATACCGCGAAGTGGATTAATGAGATGAGTGACGGCCGTCTGAATATTACGGTCTACGGCGGTGGTGAATTGGTTCCCGCTCTGCAGGTTTTTGATGCAGTCAGTGCCGGCACGGTTGAAATGGGACACGGCGCCTCCTACTACTGGGCCGGTAAACATCCCGCAACTCAGTTTTTTGCGGCCGTGCCTTTTGGTCTCAATGCTCAAGGTATGAATGCTTGGATTGTCGCCGGCGGCGGGCAGGAACTTTGGGATGAACTTTATGCCAAATTTAACCTGAAAGCTTTTCCGGCCGGTAATACCGGTGTCCAGATGGGCGGTTGGTTTAACAAAGAGATTAAGACTATAGCTGATCTTAAAGGCTTAAAAATGCGGATTCCCGGTCTCGGTGGTAAAGTTCTCGCCAAAGCCGGCGGTAATGCCGTACTCGTTTCCGGTGGCGAGATCTATACTAATCTCGATCGCGGGGTTATTGATGCTACCGAGTGGGTCGGTCCTTATCATGATAACAAGATGGGTTTTTATAAAGCCGCTAAATACTACTACTCACCGGGTTGGCATGAGCCAGGAACCACATTGGAGTGTATGGTAAACAAAAAGAAGTACGATGAGTTGCCGAAAGACCTGCAGGCAATTATTGATGCTGCTTGTGCTAAGTCCAATATGTGGTCACTTTGTGAATTTGAAGCACAAAATAACAAATACCTCAAAGAACTGGTCGAAAAACACAATGTTCAATTGCGTCAGTTTCCTGATGATGTTTTGGCTCAGCTCAAAAAATACACCGATGAGCTGCTTGTGGAGCTCGCAGGCAAAGATCCCCTGACCAAAAAAATCTGTGACGCCTATATCGCATTCCAAAAGCAATATGAAGAGTGGAATGCGGTCTCCGAGGAGCGTTACGCCAAACTGAAACATCTTTAAAATTGGTAACTATTCAGCAACCACTTGCAAACTGCCGGGATTGGGGTCATTGCTGGCACAAGGTGCGTCAGCACCCCAGCTTTGACCCCGTTTATGTGGGCGAAGCAAAGTTAAACACAGTTAAATTGAATTTTATGGTGGGTCGCTGAATAGTTACTAAAATTGATTTGTAACTCAATAAAAAAAGACCGTTCCGAAGTTAATTGGAACGGTCTTTTTTTTATCAAAGGGGTCAAAAGGGTCGAAGGAGATAACCCTTTAGACCTCTTTGACCCTTTCGACTTAAGATTAATTACCTAAAATAACAGTCGGCAACCAGGTTACCGTTTCGGGAAACAGGCATATAATCGCCATGGCGAAAAGCTGAATGATAACAAAAGGAATAATCCCTTTATAGATGTCAACCGTTTCCACGCCCGGAGGGGCGACCCCTTTTAAGTAGAAGAGGGAAAAACCAAAAGGTGGAGTCAGAAAAGAGGTTTGCAAGTTTACGGCAATAAGGACTGCCAGCCAGAGCGGGTCGACTCCGATAGAGACCATGATCGGGGCGAGAATTGGGACGAAGATAAAGACGATCTCGAAAAAATCGAGAAAGAAACCGGCGATAAAGATAACCCCCATGAAGATGGCCAGGATCCCCCATTTTCCAAAAGGCAGTCCGGTAATTAGTTCCCGAACCTGGGTGTCGCCGCCTAATCCTCTAAAGACCAGGCCTAAGGTTGTGGCCCCGATCAGGATGATGAAAACCATACAGGTTAATTTGGTCGTGCTGGTCATGACTTCCAGGGCTGTTTTAAGCGTAAATCTTTTTTTTGCCACGGTTAGAATGGTGGCTCCAACCGCGCCTAAGGCTGCGGCTTCGGTCGGAGAAGCGATGCCGGCAAAGATGGTTCCCAAGACCGAACAGATGAGGAACAGCGGCGGTATCAGCGAAGTCAAAACCATCTTGCGCATCTCTGATTTGCTGATTGCATTAAGTTCCTCTTCCGGAATCATTGGAGCCCATTCCGGTTTTAGCCGGGCCACGATCGAAATATAGACGATATAGAGGAGAACGAGAACTATTCCGGGGATCATGGCACCGACAAAAAGATCGCCGATGGGTACGCTCATGATATCACCTAAGAGAACCAGAACGATGCTCGGGGGGATGATTTGTCCTAAAGTACCGGAGGCCGCCACGGTGCCGGTGGCCAAGGTTTTAGCGTAGCCCCGTTTAAGCATGGTGGGCAGGGATAAAAGACCCATGGTGACCACGGTTGCACCAACGATGCCGGTCGAAGCTCCGAGCAGAGCGCCAACGATAACCACCGAGATCGCCAGACCGCCTTTGACCCTGGCAAAGACCAAGGCCATGGTTTCAAGGAGCTCTTCGGCTAATCCTGAGCGTTCCAGCATGACCCCCATATAGATAAAGAGGGGAACTGCTAAAAGAACAAAGTTGGACATAGTGCCCCAGATGCGTAGTGGCAGGAGTCCGAAAAAAGCGGGGCCAAAACCGATGAGGCCAAAAAAGAGGGCAGTGCCGCCGATCGTGAAAGCGACCGGGTAGCCGACCAAGAGGAGAATAAAGACCGTAGTGAACATGATCAATGCCAGGTGGCTGTAGAAAAAATCGATCATTGGGCCACCTCACTCTCTTTGCCGACGATGACAAGGAGGTTTTTGATCGCTTGTGAGATGCCTTGCAGAATCAGCAGGATAAAGCCTGCCGGGATCATCGCTTTCAAAATATAGCGGCACGGCAGGCCGCCGGGGTCAGGCGAGATCTCGCGCACCGCCCAGGAACTCTCAATAAATCCCCGGCATGAATAGATGATCATGATCGAGAAAGGGATCAGGAAAATAAAAGTGCCGAGCAAATCGACCCAGGCTTTCTTTTTGCTGCTGAGTTTGGCGTAGATGATGTCGACTCGGACATGGGCATTTTTTTTCAGAGAATAGGCGGCA
>JAUVDU010000201.1 GCA_030595135.1 Deltaproteobacteria bacterium
TGTAAGTTTCCTTTTTCCGGGTATTCTTGTAATCTGGGCCATGTCCCTCTATAAAATCCGGGTATTTAATACCTGGAAAGCTGTAAGAAATTGCCTGATATTGATCATCCTTCTATCCATTACACTTGGACTGCTTTTCGGAGATGCCTCAGGAATCCTTGGCAGTGGCCCTGGTGGCCAGCACGGATATTTTCTCAGCAAATGGTTACTGGCCAGTATCGGCTATTTCGGCACTGTATTTCTATTGATGATCTGTTACACTGCAATGGTTCTGTTCTCCACAAACTTTCTGGAATGGATTCGGGCACAGAAAAATCCGTTCAGCAATACCATGACGGATGAATCAGAAAATCCATTCATTGTTACCTCAAAAGAACCTGTAGATATCCCTGAGTTCGCTTCAGGAGGCCTGGAGATTGCCAAACGCCTGGCCCAAAAAATTGATTATGACTATCTCGACAAAGAGATCGTTGCGCAGGTAGCTGATCAGGCCAAGGTCTCGCACCAGGAGGTCATGGAATTTGAAGAAGAAGGCCATATCAATGTCAAGGCTTACCTCTCACGCATCATTGATCTCGATATCTTCAAAAAGTCTCACAAACAGGATGAAGTTGAAGAGAAGGAAACGACCTATGATGAGCGCGACAAGCTTCCCTACGCTCTTGACACGCAAGGATGGATCGACAGTGATATCTATCGAGAGATGATCTGTAAGGTTATTTCAGAATTGGGGCAACGCCCCAATGTCATGATTGTCGGTCGTGGCGGGCAATGTATTTTGCGCGATCAATCTGCGGTTATCAACGTCAGAATCATCGCTTCCATGGCTGACCGTATCGCCCGTCTGCAGATCGCAAATTCCGATTTAAGTAACGATCAGGCGCAAAAACTAATTGATGAGAAAGATAAAAAGAGCCGCGAATATATCAAGTTCTATTTCAAGCAGGATTGGAGTGATCAAAACCTTTACGATGTCGTGATCAACACCAGCCGGATCAGTGACGATAAGGCTGTAGAGTGGCTTGCCGCTCTCTGTTCATAGACGAAATAGTTACAATATTTTAACAATTTGACATATAATCCCGTCGGGCCTCAGGCAACTGAATCTCGACACCGCTTGGATCTTCTCAAACTTGAAGACTGAGACGGCCGGACTTAAACTCTTAATTACAGCGGATCGGTGTTACCGGTCAGTTCTGTTAAGCCCGCCTCTCTTGACGAAGCGGGCTTTTTTTATTTTAAGGAATATAGATTCATGGCTAAAACAGTAAGTACAACCAGCCTGACCGAAATGAAAAAAAACGGTGAGAAAATTACCATGGTCACCGGCTACGACTACCCCTTCGCCCGCCTCCTTGACCAAAGTCGAATCGACACTATTTTAGTTGGCGATTCAGTCGGGGTCGTGGTGGCCGGCTACAAGGATACCCTGCCGGTAACCGTTGACGAGATGATCTATCACGGCCGGGCGGTCGTCCGCGGCACCGAACATGCCCTGGTAATTATTGATCTCCCCTTTATGAGCTACCAAATCAGCATCGAAGATGCCAAACGACAAGCCGGGCGGATCATGAAAGAGACCGGCGCCGGAGCGGTCAAGCTCGAAGGCGGGGTCAGCATGCAAGAGACGATCAAAGCTTTGGTTGACATCGGCATTCCGGTCTGCGGCCATATCGGTTTAACCCCGCAGGCGGTTAACCAGCTCGGCGGCTTTAAAGTCCAACGCGAAAAAGAACGTCTGCTTAAAGATGCCCAGGCCGTCGCCGAAGCCGGAGCCTTTGCCGTGGTTATTGAGTGCGTCCCAACTGATATCGCCACTGAAATCAGTCAATCCCTTGAGATACCAACTATCGGCATCGGTGCCGGTCCCGGCTGCGACGGCCAGGTTCTGGTACTCCACGATATGCTCACCCTTTTTGACCGTTTCCGCCCATCTTTTGTCAAACAGTATGCGGATTTAGGTCTGGAAACCAGAAAAGCTCTTGAGAACTACAGCCGCGAAGTAAAAGAGGGTAGTTTTCCGGGGCCGGAACACTCATTTAGTTAAAGTCGAATATTATGCAGCAGATAAAAAACATTGTAGAGATTCAGGATTTTGCCCTTGAGAGTCGTCGTGCAGGCAAAACCATAGCCCTGGTTCCAACCATGGGTTACCTCCATGACGGACACCTGATGCTGATGAAAAAGGCACGGGAAAAAGCTGACCTGGTGATCGTCTCAATCTTCGTCAATCCGATTCAGTTCGGCCCCAACGAAGACCTTGATCGTTACCCGCAGGATCTTGAAGGGGATCTCGCCAAATGCCGTGCAGTCGGGGTTGATGTCGTTTTCACTCCGACCAATGAAGATCTCTATCCCGACCTCTTTCAAACCTCGGTCGATGTTAAAGAGATCAGCAAAGGTCTTTGCGGAGCTGGCCGCCCAGGCCACTTTCAAGGGGTCACCACGGTCGTCAGTAAGCTTTTTAACCTGACCTTGCCGAATATAGCTTTCTTCGGAGAGAAGGATTTTCAGCAACTGGCCGTTATTCGTCGCATGGTCATCGATTTAAACTTCCCCATTGAAATTATCGGAGTGCCGATTGTTCGAGAAAACGATGGCTTGGCTATGAGCTCCCGTAACGCCAACCTGCCTGACAGAGAACGAAAAGAGGCAGCTAACATCTATCAGGCTCTCTCTCAGGCCAAATCCCTGTATGAACAAGGCAACAGAGAGAGCGATCAACTCTGCCGGGCCGTTCTCAACCAACTTGAAGAAAAATTTGAGAGTCCCTATCAAGTTGAATATATCAAATTATATGACGCCTTCAACCTAACCGAAATCAATGGGCTGATCACGACACCGGCGGTAATGCTAATCGCAGTTCACCTGAGCGGAACCCGTTTAATTGACAACTTGCAACTTTAAAAACTTATATAAACCTTAAGGAATACAACAATGCTACTAAATATGTTTAAAGGGAAACTCCATCGGGCGACGGTTACCGACGCCAACCTCTCCTATGAAGGCAGTATCACGATTGACAAAACCCTGCTTGAGGCCTCCGGTATTCTGCCCTACGAACAGGTTCAGGTCTACAACCTGACCAACGGTGCCCGTTTCACCACCTACACTATTGAAGGCAAAAGTAATAATGGTGAAATTTGTATCAATGGGGCGGCGGCGAGGATGGCCCGTAAAGGTGATATGGTAATTATTGCGGCCTACGCCACGATGAGTGAAGATGAGGCAAAAAACTTTACCCCCAAAGCCATTCTGGTTGACGCCGACAACCGCATTGTCAACCAATCCGTCAAATAATTTAAGACCATAACTTACACAAAAAAGGCCCCTTTACTGCACAAACAGTAAAGGGGCCTTTTTAAATTATTTTTATCAATCTTACTTACTTAGCGCATACCAAAACGTCTTTTCTTGGCCTGGCGCTTCAAAGCTTCAGCATGTTTCTTTTTTTTGCGCACACTCGGTTTCTCATAGTGCCGTCTTTTTTTCAGTTCACGGAACAGGCCCGATTTATTGAGCTTGTTCTTGAGAATCTTAATCGCCTTTTCGACATCATTGTCGATTACCTTGATTTCCATCTAATTCCCTTCTTTCTCTGTAATATTAAATATTTATATCCCGTTTGCGGGGTTTTATAGACACCTGTCAGACAATAGACGCAAGTCAAGCTTCATTAAAAGGCCTGGGTCGCGAGGCAGAACGGTCTTTATATTGCTTCAAGCCATTTATGTCAATAAGTTTTTACCATGACAACGTTGCAAAATCTCTTCGGGTGTAAAATCAAGGTAGCTGAAAATCTTTTTTTCCACAGCCAGAGTCAATTTTTCAAGATCTGCTAACCGGGTCAGAGAGGGAGAATTCAGCCCATAGCGTTGCCTTAAATCGGCTAACCTCTCCAAAACCGAAACGATCTCGACATGACGAACCCGTTTATCGGCATAATAGATAATTTCCTTGGCAACTATAGGCCCGGCAAGGTCGGTTTCAAGCCGAACATGACTACGAACAATTTCGGCAATCTCAGGGCAACCTTCATTATCAAGCCACTCACCCCCAAGTTCGGCATGATCACGACCATTTTCGATCGAAGCCATTTTGGCAATATCATGCAACAGACCAGCGCTTAAGAGGAGCCCCCGATCAAGCTCTAACCCTTGAACAATCAAGCCTTCTCGCAAGCAGAGGCTGATAAGCGCCACCTGACGACTGTGATCAATAATGTGTTCAGGTACCTCGTAACGCTCAAGCAGTGCAAAACAAGTATTATAATCATGAATATTCATAAATTGATGGCGTCGTAAAAAGTTCCGATATCCTGCGTTGTTATGGTTCTCCAGACACTCGACATACTACATGTATGGTCTCGCGCCTGGAGAACCACAACATCTTGTCTATCGAAATTTTTACTTAGCCATCCCGTTACTTTTTACGAGTTCATCATAAATTTACGGTCGTAACTCGGCCAATTTAAGAACCATACGTTCCAGGATTATCGTTTTTGGTAAACGTGAAGT
>JAUVDU010000092.1 GCA_030595135.1 Deltaproteobacteria bacterium
CTCAATATTACAAGGATTTAACGAATATTATGACAGCGGAAAAGATTGATTCAAAAACCGTCAAACATGTTGCCACACTGGCTCGGATTAAGATGAACGAGGATGAATTAGAGCAGTACGGGGCTCAGTTAAATGCGATTCTCGGTTATGTCGAGAAATTGCAGGAGCTCGACACCACCAACGTGCCGCCGATGGCCCATGTTACAGCCACCGCTACCCCGATGCGGAAAGACCGCTTGGCTGAAGGTCTGGGGGAGCGGGTCTTGGCCAACGCCCCACAGCGGGAAGAGCGTTTTTTTAAAGTGCCTCAGGTAATTGAATAGAGGGGGAGCTTACCTATGCTCAAGAGTACCTTCCAAACCTTAACTTGGTTAGAAGAGAATAGATCGCTGCGTTTACTTGATCAACGCTATCTGCCGACCGAAGAGCTCTTTTTTGAATGTCGAAGTTTGCGGCAGGTGGCTGAGGCGATCAAAACCTTGGCGGTTCGCGGAGCTCCGGCAATTGGCGTGGCCGCCGCTTACGGCGTGGTTATTGGAGTACAGGAAGCAACAACCGTCGAAAACTCTATCACGACACAAAAATTTAGCGCTATTATCGACGAACTCGCCGCCACCCGGCCAACAGCCGTCAATCTCTTCTGGGCTCTTGCAAGAATGAAAAAAGTTGGCGAAGGGGGCCTGAAGAAGGGGCTTGACGGAACCCAACTAAGAGATCTTCTCCTGACTGAAGCACACCGAATCTATGCGGAAGATGACCAGGCTCATCGTCGCCTGGGAGAATATGGTGCAAAACTGATCCCGACCGGAGCCCGGATTTTGACCCATTGTAACGCCGGGGCTCTGGCTTGTGCTGAATATGGTACGGCTTTGGGAGTTATTCGGGCGGCGCAGACGGCGGGCAAAAATGTTAAAATCTATGCTGACGAAACCCGGCCTCTGTTACAGGGCTCGCGCTTGACGACTTGGGAATTACTTAAAGAAAAGATCCCGGTCACCCTGATCTGTGACAATATGGCGGCCCATTGCATGGCCAAAGGAATGATCGATCTGGTCATCGTCGGAGCCGATCGGATCGCCGCTAACGGCGATACCGCTAACAAAATCGGCACTTACAGCGTCGCCTTGGCCGCTAAAGCCCACAATCTGCCTTTCTATATCGCGGCTCCGACCTCAACCATCGATTTTTCTCTGGCCGAGGGCTCGGCAATCCCGATTGAAGAACGCGACCCCGATGAGGTACGGTTTTTTGGCAAAAAACAGACCGCTCCGTCCGAGGTTGCAGTCTACAACCCCGCATTTGACGTCACCCCAGCAGCCCTGATCAGCGCTATTATTACTGAAAAGGGTATCTTCACACCGGCCGAGTTATCTGCGGCTCGCGAATCTACTTTGAAGGTAGAATCTTAACCTTGGCCTTGCCCGCTTTCCCACCAAAAACTTCAGCCTGACTCTCATTGAGGTAAATAACAATGCGCTCGCCGGTGACCCGGTTTTCACCCTGCCACATCACCGGATTACCGGTCATCGTAACCTTTCTTTCAGCCTGAATCAACTCCGCCCGCTCACAAGTAACAAATTTATCCGCCTGATTCAGCTTAACATTACCCACCGCTATCGCCTTAATCAGTTTTTGGCTCTGCATATCGAAATAATTAACCACCTTGTCGGCATAGAGAACCATATCTTTCTGCTTGGCAATAACCCGGCCGCCAAAAGAGATGGTACCTTTCTGACGATCAGCCTCGGTCCAGTCGGAGATAATCTCCAAAGGATCATCTTGTTGGCCCAAACTCGCCTGCTGACGGGGCTCCGCCGCAGCCGGGGAAGCCGCTCCGCTTTTGCCAATTTTCGCACCCGGTGACGACTCCATGGCAACAGAGCCACTCTTCAGAGTCGGCTCAGCCACCTCAGTTTTACTGCCGGTTTTGGCCTTGGTCGGGCTTACCGGACGATAGAGGGAGGAGAACGTCACCTCTTCGGCTTGTTCGCCACCACTTTTCTGTCCCTTCAACATGTTAAAAAGCCGAGGCGAAAATTTTTCCGGCATAAAGGTGGTCGTTAAATAACGATCTCCGATATCGTAATCTTTAACAAAAAAATAATCTCGGGCCATAAAGAGCAGAGGCAGGCCGGGGCCCTCATCCTTCTCCAGCCAGGGCCGGGCTTGGGCCGTAAAAGGACTCGCGGGAAAGGCTTTAGTCAGAGTCAGCATGGCTTTATGACCGTTATCAACATCACCCCGATTGAGATAGGCTAAGCCCAGATAATAAAGCACCTTGTCATCAATAAAACCGGGATAGGTTTTAAGAAGATATTCAAAACGGCTGATAGCTGAGTGAAACTTACCCCGCTTATAATAGTAAAAACCAATGTAAAATTCACGTTTCGCAAAACGCCGCTTGCAGTCATTGATCCGTTGAATAATCTTGGCTGTATAAGGAGGATTATCGGGATAACGAGCCAGAGCCTCCTGAAAAACCTCCAGAGCCTGACGCAGAGCTTCAAGATCAAGATCAAGGGTTTTCAAAGTCACATAGTAGGTCATCCCAACTTGATAAAGTGCGTAAGGCGCCTTGTCATGGTTCTCGTTGAAATTGATAAAATCGTTATAGGCTCTAGCCGCATCTTCAAGATCTTTCAAACAATAGTCGATATCAGCTGTCCGCAAAAGGGCCAACTTCGCATATTCGGTATCGGGAAACTCATTCTGAAGCGACTGGAAAAGCTCCTTCGCCCGAGAGTAACTCTTTTTATGATAAGCCTTCTCGGCCTGCTGAAAAAGAATCTTCGGATTATCGGGAATCCTCTCGCGCGAAGCGCAGGAAGCCCCAAACAGAAGAACCATCAACAAAAGAAGTATAAAAAGCGGCTGAAAAACAAAAAAGCGCTGCCGGGCAGAGCTTTTTCCACATCCAATAAAAATCACTCGGGATATTCCTTGCTTAAATGAAATTGTTAGATTAATCTAAAACAAATCCTGATGAACTCGTAAAAAAAATAATGGGATGGCTAAGTTAAAATTTCGATAGACAAAATGTTGTGGTTTCCCCGGCGCGAGACCATACATGTAGTATGTCGAGTGTCTGGAAAACCACAACAACGCAGGATATCGGAACTTTTTACGCCCCGCAGGAAGTGCCCTTGGGGTGCGACGCCATCAACCCTTAACTTTATTACAGATAGATAACTATGTCAACGCCAAAACTTATTAACCCGGATTCTGTTTTTGCTCTGGTCGCCAACCGCAAAGGCGAGATCTTTGACCATCCTGAATGGCTCATGCTCGGAGCTGCGGGCCGCGACCACCGGCGGCCGGAGCGCGAAGAGTTAATTCCTCTGCCGGAGGCCAGCCGACTCTTTTTTCTCCCCGACTGCCCGACCTTGGGCTGGGATCCCAAACAGCGCAAGCAGCGTCCCATCAGCCGGCTTGCGGGAGTTGGCAATTCCGGTCTTCAGGGAGTTGCCGCCTTTCTCCCTCCAGCCTACAGTCGTTTCCTGCTCCCGGCGGTCTCTTACCAAGACAAAGCTTACACCCTGCCCCTGTGGGCCTACACTGCCGTCGGCTGGTCGGATGAAGTCGGTTACGTTACAACCGCTTGCCGGGTTGATGAAAGCCTCCAGTGGGAAGCAAAATATTTTGACGACCGCAATGTCGTTGCCGGGGTCGACCGGAAACTGGCTCGCTACCCGGAAAACAGACTCATCGACCATATGAGCCGTTGCGCTATCGATTACCACTGCTTTGCCGCGAAAAACTATTTTCTTGAACGCTGGGAGTGCCCACTGCCGGTCTCGCCGACTTGCAACGCCAACTGTATCGGCTGTCTCTCCCAACAGGAAGAGGGAGAAATCAAAAAAGGTGACAGCTGCCCCGCCTCGCAGGAGCGCATCAACTTTGTCCCGACGCTCACAGAACTTCTCGAAATCGCTCTGCCCCATATCGAGATCGCCGAAAATCCAGTTTTAAGTTTCGGCCAAGGCTGCGAAGGTGACCCCATTCTCCAGGCCGACCGGATCTGCGAATTTGCCCGAGCTGTAAGAGAAACAACCGCAGCCGGAACCCTCAATGTCAATACCAACGCCAGCCTGCCGAAAAAAGTCACTGCTATGGCAGACGCCGGTATGGACGCAATCAGGGTCAGCCTCAATTCGGCTCGACCGAAGACCTATTTGCCCTACTACAGGCCCAATAACTATACGTTTGCCAACGTTCTCGACTCACTTCGAGCCGCCAAGGAAAGCGGTCTCCATCTGGCTCTTAATCTTCTTGTCATGCCGGGAATTACCGATGCCGAAGCTGAGGTCGCAGCCTTGCTTAAACTAATTGACAAATATCAAATCGACCAGGTTCAGATGCGCAATCTCTGCATCGACCCACGCCAATACTGCGACCTTTTTACTGATAATTTCAGCAACCCGATCGGTATTGTCAATCTATTAAAACGCCTGCAAGAGGAATTCCCCAACCTCCATATCGGCTATTTTAACCGCTATCTCGGCTAGGAGAATAGAATGAAATATATCGGAGCTCATGTCAGTACCGCCGGCGGCGTCGCCAACGCCCCGCTCAGAGCCCGAGAGATCGGAGCTCAAGCTTTTGCCCTTTTCACCAAAAACCAGCGCCAGTGGCGCAGCAAAGCACTCACCGAAAAAGAGATTGCCGCCTTTAAAAAGAATCTTGACGACTGCGGTTTCAAGCCGGAATATATTCTGCCGCACGACAGCTACCTTATAAACCTGGCCCACCCCGAAACCGACAAACGGCAAAAGTCACTTGATGCTTTCATAGATGAGCTTGAACGCTGTGAACAGCTCGGCCTGACCAAACTCAACTTTCATCCCGGCAGTACCTTAAAAAAAATCAGCGACGAAGAGGGGCTGACCCTGGTCGCGCAAGCGCTCAATACCGCTCTGGCAAAAACTACAACCGTAACTGCGGTTATCGAAAACACGGCTGGTCAAGGCAGCAATCTCGGCCACCGTTTTGAACATCTTAAAGCCATCATTGATCAGGTTGACGATAAAACCCGGGTCGGCGTCTGCCTCGACACCTGCCACACGTTCGCCGCCGGCTATGATCTAAGAACTCCCGAAACCTATGAACAGACAATGCAGGAGTTCGATCGCATCGTCGGTTTCTCCTACCTTAGAGGAATGCACTTAAACGATGCCAAAAGTACGTTCGCCAGTCGCGTCGACCGCCACCACAGCATCGGCCAAGGCAATCTCGGCCTCGAACCCTTCCGGCTGCTGATGCAAGACTCTCGTCTCGACAATATTCCGCTGATCCTGGAAACTATCGACGATAAACTCTGGGCTGAGGAGATTGCCCTGCTTTACTCTTTGGGAAGATCTTAAAAACAGAGTGAGATTTTTTATCGCAGTTTTTCTTCGTGCTCTTCGTGGTAAAAAATATTTTGGCCTCAATTTACTACAGACTCACAACCTTAGCTTCGAGCAGGCCATCGACTTTGAGCAGGTCGTTCAGTACCTCTTGGGTAATCTTATTGTCGACCGAAACAAAAGAGACCGCTTTACCACCTTTGATCCGGGAAAGGTTAAAACCGGCGATATTGACCTTATGATCGCCCAATACCGTCCCGACTCCGCCGACAATGCCCGGTTTATCAACATTTTTAAAGTAGAGATAGGTACCCGTTGAGATCATCTCAAGACGGAACTGGTCGAGCATCAGAATCCGGCCCTGGTTGTCTGAAAAAACGGTTCCGGCAACCGTCATCTCCTCGATGTCGGTTTTGACCTTGACCACAAAAAGATCAGTCATGTTATCGTAACTGCTGGTTTTTGATTCATAGACCGCCAGATTGCGATCCCGGGCGAGATAGGGAGCATTGATAAAAGAGACTGTTTCCGGCACACTGCGCTCCATAAAACCTTTCAGGGCCGCGCTGGTGAAAGGCTGAAAATTAAAAGGGGAATCAAAAACCCGTTCGCCGAAATCATCAATAAATTTGGGGCCGACCATAACCATCTCGATCCGTTCAGGACGACCGTTAACAACTTGGGCCGCAAGATGCCCCATCGCTTCAGCCAGATCAAAATAGTAACGCATCTCCTGTGGCAACTGAGCCCGCATATAGGGAATATTAACCGCATTCTCATAAGAACGGTCGTTTAGGGCGTTAACCACCTGTTCGGCAATAATAACCGCCACCCCTTTCTGACCTTCGGCCGTATTGGCACCAAGATGCGGCGTCACAAAAACATTATCGAGCTCTAAAAGCGGATGTTCACCGAGCGGCTCCCGGCTGAAAACATCAACCCCGGCGGCAAATATTTTTCCACTTTTCACCGCGTTATAGAGGGCGTTCTCATTAACAATCCCACCTCGGGCACAAGTGATCAAAACCACGCCGTCTTTCATCCGTGAGATCTCGGCCGCATCCACCATATTAGTGGTCTCATCAGTGAGCGGAGTATGAAAAGTAATAACATCACTTTGTTCTAACAACTCATCCAGAGTCTCACATAAACGCACCCCCTGACCTTCGGCTTTGACCGTTTTGACATAAGGATCATAGGCAATCACCTTCATGCCGAAACTCTTGGTTCGAGCCGCAACATTACCACCAATCCGACCGAGCCCGA
>JAUVDU010000161.1 GCA_030595135.1 Deltaproteobacteria bacterium
TTAATCGGCGATCTTACCCTGGTCGATATTCTGCATCTCTGTTCTAGGGAGTTCTTAAACCATGATAGTTACTGAGCCGGAGAGATATCAGGGAAGGGTTGTGGCGGTAAACGGCTCGATTGTCGATGTCGTCTTCACGCCACCCCTGCCCCCCATGCAGGCCCTTCTCCTGATTGAGTTCAAAGACGATGACAAAGACAAGGACACTATAATGCTGGAGGTCGCCGGTCATATCTCGGAGACCATGGTTCGAGCCATCGCCTTGACTCCAGTTGCTGGCTTAAAACGTGATCAACCGGTATCCAGCAGCGGAGAACCTCTCTCCATCCCGGTGGGCCCGGCATTACTTGGTCGGATGCTCAATGTCTTTGGCGAGACCATTGATAACGGAAACGTTCTGGAAGATATAGAGTACCAGCCCATCTACGCCACCCCGCCACCACTTAGTCAACGTACCGTAACCCCGGAAATTATTGAAACCGGGATCAAAATCATTGATCTTCTGGCACCTCTGGAAAAGGGTGGTAAGGCTGGGATGTTCGGTGGTGCCGGAGTGGGCAAAACCGTTATTATTACTGAACTTATCAATAATATTGCGGGTCGTCAAGAGGGCGTGAGTCTCTTTTGCGGCATTGGCGAGCGCTGCCGGGAAGCGGAAGAGCTTTACCGGGAAATGGCTGCGGCCGGGGTATTGGAGAAGACGGTCATGGTCTTTGCCCAGATGAATGAGCCCTCCGGCGCCCGTTTTAAGGTCGGCCACGCGGCCCTCACCCTGGCCGAGTATTTTCGTGACACCCAAAAAAATGATGTATTACTTCTGGTTGATAATATTTTCCGTTTTATTCAGGCCGGCAGCGAAGTTTCCGGTCTGATGGGATTTATCCCCTCCCATGTCGGCTATCAACCGACCCTGGCCACTGAACTTGCCGAACTTGAAGAACGGATATGTTCGACTAAGCAGGGTTCCATCACCTCGGTGCAAGCGGTCTATGTGCCCGCCGATGATTTCACCGATCCGGCTGCTTCCCATACCTTTTCTCATCTTTCCGCCTCGGTGGTGCTGTCGCGGAAGCGGGCCAGCCAGGGTTTGTATCCGGCCATGGATCCTCTGGTCTCCTCTTCAAATATGCTGACCCCGGAGATTGTTTCAGAGAGCCATTACAAAATTAATCATCAGGTGCGAAAGGTTTTTGCCGAATATGAGGATCTAAAAGATATTATCGCTATGCTTGGCCTCGAGGAGCTCTCGGAAAGCGATCGACAAACCGTGGCCATTGCCCGCCGTCTTGAACGTTTTCTCACCCAGCCATTTTTTTCCACCTCCCGGTTTACCGGCAAAAAAGGTCGTTTGGTCAAGCTGAGTGACACTCTGGATGGCTGTAGGCGCATTTTGGATGGCGAGTACATGGACGTAGCGGAAAAGAGCCTGTATATGATAGGGTCAATTGATGAGGTCGGAAAACCATGATGGAGGTCACCTTGATCCTGCCCAATAAAATCGGTGGTCAGTACCGCGAGGTCAGCAAAATAAAAGCCGAAGGTCTGGAGGGGCATTTTACCCTGTTGCCGGCTCACATTGATTATGTCTCGGTGCTGGTGCCGGGGATTATGCAACTGACTACCGGAAACCGGGAACATATCTTTGCCGTGGATCACGGCACCTTGGTAAAAATTGGTTCAGCAGTACAAATTTCCTCTCGTAACGCGGTTGAAGGTGTTAATATAACCCAATTGCATCAAGTGGTAGAAGAAAAATTCAAGGAAATCGACGACATGGAAAAAAAGGCTCGCAGTGCCCTGCTGGGCTTGGAATATGGCGTGATCCGTCGTTTTGCCGAGTTCGGAAAGGAGTAAATGGTGATGCCGGAAAAACACCGGGAACATCTGCCTGAGATTATTCGCCATAAAGTCGACCAACGCCTAAAGGCCACCCAAGAAAAACATGGCTCGCTTTTTTTTGGTATGGGGATGTTCGGTACTGTGGGCTGGACTATTGCCATCCCCACACTCCTTGGTACCCTCTTGGGACGTTGGCTCGACAAGTTGCACCATAGCTCCATATCCTGGACACTTACCGGCCTGTTAATCGGGATGGCAAGCGGCTGCTTGATAGCCTGGCGCTGGATTACCAAAGAAGGAGAAAAAAAGTGATGAACATGCCAATCATGTTGATTATGCAATGTGTTGCTGGGGCAATCATTGGCGTACTCTATTTCGGCGGTTTGTGGCTGACCTTAAATAAACTGACGGAAACCAGACGATGGGGCCTCTGGTTGGGGATAAGCTTTCTGCTACGCACCACTATAGCGGCAGCCTCTTTCTGGTTTCTTGGGGCCGGCGACTGGCGGCGGATAGTGGCCCTGGCAACAGGTTTTACCATAGTCCGTTTTCTCTCCGTAAAACAAATTCGACCAGAACCTTTGCAATCCTCATGAAATATTCACCGGATCTCTATATTCTGCTGGACTGGGGCTGGGGACAGATTAATGCCACCCTGCTATTTACTTGGATCATTATGGCACTTATGGTCGGAGGGAGCTGGTTGATTACCCGGCACCTGACCAGTTCCACAACCATTTCAGTCGGACAGAATCTGTTGGAGGTTCTAGTGCAGGGCATGGTTGATCATATCGAAGAGATAACTCATCGTTCGGCCCATCGGTTTTTGCCTTTAGTGGGAACCCTGTTTCTCTTTATTCTGGTTTCCAATATCCTGGGCCTGGTGCCATTTTTCCAGCCGCCAACCGGTTCACTCTCCACCACCTGCGCCTTTGCCCTCTTGGTGTTTGTAGCCGTACCGGCTTATGCCCTGACAACCAGAACCTTAGGAAATTACCTCGGCGAATATATCAGGCCCACTATCTTGATGCTGCCATTTAACATTCTTGGAGAAATATCCAGAACCTTTGCTCTGGCCGTCAGACTCTATGGTAATGTCATGAGTGGAACCGTGATCGGCATTGTACTCTTGATTATCACACCGCTTTTTGTGCCGGTGATTATGCAGGCATTAAGTCTCTTAACCGGAGTTATTCAGGCCTATATTTTTGCTTTGCTGGCCCTGGTCTATATTGCTTCGGCCATGGAAGGGGAAAAAAAGGATGAAGGATGAAGGATGAAGGATGTTTTCGGTCAGCTACAAACTTGAGAAACTAGGAGGAATAACATGACGGAAATTGCTTTGATCGGTATGGCATCAGCTTTGGGAGCCGGGCTCTGTATTGGCATTGGAGCCGTCGGCTCCGCCATTGGTGAAGGGTTGGCCGCAGCTGCGGCCCTGCGTGCCATTGCTCAGCAGCCGGATCATACAGCCACCATAACCCGAACCTTGTTCGTCTCCATGGCCATGATCGAGTCCACGGCGATCTATGCCTTTGTCATCTCCATGATCCTGATCTTTGCCAATCCCTTCTGGAACTACGTCATTGCTCAAGGAGCCGGATGAGTGTTAACTGGTTTACGGTAGCCGCCCAGATTGTCAATTTCTTAATCCTGGTCTGGCTGTTGAAAAAATTTCTTTACAAGCCGGTTCTGACCGCCATGAACAAGCGGCAGCAAAAGGTTCAGGATGAGTTGAAACAGGCGGCAACCCTGGCAAAATCGGCGGAAAAAGAAAAGAAACAGTATCTCGCCTTGCAGGAAGAAGCCCAGAACCGGGGAAAAGAGGAGTTGAGCCGCGCCCGCCGTGATGCCGACAACTTGCGAAAAAAACTTTTTCAGGAAGTTGAGGCCGAGGCCGAGGCAGCCCATGTTCGCTGGCAAGATGAATTGTCCCGCGAAAAAGCTCGCTTTTTAAAAGAGGCTAGCGCTCAGGTTGCCGAACAGTTTCAGCACTTGGTGCAAAAGGCTTTGCGTGATTTAGCCGATACCGATCTTGAAGAGAATATGATCTCGCGTTTTTGTGCTCTGATCGCAAAACACAACACTGAAGCGGATTTTTTCCGACAGTTACAAAACCCTGACAAATTGCAGGTTTCCACCGCTTTCTCTCTCTCAAAGAGCTCACAGGATGCAATCAGGGAGGTATTGTGGCAACGCCTTGGCGTGCAGCCTGACATCTATTTCCGGCACGAGCCGACCCTCATAGCCGGTATTCTGGTTTCGTCCAATGACCATAAAATGGAGTGGAATATTCATCAATATCTCGATAACTTTCAAAATGAACTAAAGAGGTTTCTCTCCTGATGCTGGAAAAATCATTGGACAAAAATCAGCAGGCCTTTGACCAGGCCATCACTTCATTTTCACCGGAAATCCAGGTTGAGGATGTGGGCCGGATACTTTCGGTGCTGGGTCCCATTGTCCGGGCCGGGGGTCTTGCTTCTATCGGCTTTGAAGAACTTGTCCAATGTGCAGATGGAACCTTGGGTATGGTCGCCTCCCTGGGGATTGAAACCACCGGGATCATTCTTTTTGGTCAGGCCAAAGGGGTACGGGCCGGGATGGAGGTGAAAGGGCTGAAACGGGTGGTTGATGTAGAAGTTGGATCTTCTCTCATTGGCCGAGTATTTACGGCGGCCGGGGTGCCGCTTGATGACAAAGGGCCACTTAGCGGAGATCAACGGCGGCCGATTGAACATCCAGCCCCTGCCATCATGAAACGGGATCCGGTAATCACCCCCCTGGAAACGGGCATTAAAGTGATAGATACCATGATTCCCATTGGTAAAGGCCAGCGGGAACTGATCCTTGGCGACCGGCAGACCGGCAAGACGGCTATTGCCCTGGATGCCATTTGCAACCAGCGCGGCAAAGACGTGATCTGTATCTATACCGCGATTGGCCAGCGCGAGTCGGCCACAGCCAGGGTGCTCCATGAGTTACAGGAAAACGGAGCCTTTGATTATACCCTGGTTTTGGTAGCTGGGGGTGAGGAAGGGCCCGGTCTCCAGTTTATTACCCCTTATGCGGCCACCGCCATCGGTGAACACTTTATGGAGCAAGGGCGTGATGTTCTCATTGTCTATGATGATCTTACCCGCCATGCCCGCAGCTACCGCGAATTATCACTTCTTTTAGAACATCCTCCCGGCCGCGAAGCCTACCCTGGAGATATCTTTTATATTCATTCGCGACTGTTGGAACGTTCCACCCATTTACGCCGGGAGTTTGGTGGCGGATCACTTACGGCCTTACC
>JAUVDU010000355.1 GCA_030595135.1 Deltaproteobacteria bacterium
GGCCCCAGTCCCGTTTGGCATCGAGGTTACCGAGATAGATTTTATCCTGGAAGCCAAGCTTTATTCGAGCAACGGCACGGGTGATTTTGCGGGTGACAAAGGTTTCACCGCGTAAAGGTGATTCATGGTTAAAAAGGATACCGTTACAGGAGAACATGCCATAGGCTTCACGGTAGTTTACGGTAATTCAGTAAGCGTAGACCTTGGCCGCACCATAGGGGCTGCGGGGATAGAACGGGGTGGTTTCACGTTGAGGGGTTTCCTGAACCAGTCCGAACATCTCGCTGGTTGAAGCTTGGTAAAAACGGGTCTTTTTTTCAAGGCCGAGAATCCGAATTGCTTCAAGTAAGCGTAAGGTGCCTAAAGCATCACTGTTGGCGGTATACTCCGGCATTTCAAATGAGGCCTGAACATGGCTTTGAGCCGCAAGGTTATAGATCTCACCGGGTTGAACTTCCTGAATGATACGAATAAGATTAGTCGCATCGGTGAGATCACCATAGTGCATCTTAAAACGAACATCATCTTCGTGCAGATCGCGATAGAGGTGATCGACCCGGGCGGCGTTAAATGATGAAGAGCGGCGTTTGATGCCGTGGACTTCATAACCTTTTTCAAGCAATAATTCTGCCAAGTAGGCACCGTCTTGACCGGTGACTCCGGTGATTAGGGCTTTTTTTGTTTTTTCAGACATTATTTGACTCTATCAAGATAGCTTTTATAGGCTTGCTTGATACCATCTTCCAGGGTAAATTTTGGTTTCCAGCCTAAGGCTGTGAGTTTTGAGACATCGAGGAGTTTACGCGGCGTGCCGTCGGGTTTGGTTGGGTCAAAATCTATACCGCCGGAGTAACCGACTACACGGCGGACAATTTCGGCCAGTTCGCTGATGGTTTGATCAATTCCGGTACCGATATTCAGCAATTCGGAAGATTGCGAGTTGAACATGATAAAGACCAAGGCATCGGCAAGATCATCGACATAGAGAAATTCTCGTTTAGGGGTGCCGGTGCCCCAGAGATCAACAGTGTCTGATGATTTAGTTGGAGCTGGTAATGGTTTACCGGCGATTCCGGTACCGTTTAGAGTGTGGCCGTGAAAGGCCGCAATTCGCATCAGGTTTGTGTAAAAATCATTGGGGATTGGACCATAAATTTTGGTGTCGGCGGCCAGGGCCTGGTTGTCGCCGGCAGAAGCAAGTTTGGCAAGATGGAATTTACGAATCATGGCCGGCATGGCATGTGAGCTTAAGAGATCGTAATTATCAAAAGGGCCGTAGAGATTGGTCGGCATTACCGGGATGAAATTTGTTTTATACTGGCGGTTAAAAGCGTAGCACATCTCGATTCCGGCTATCTTGGCCACGGCATAAGCTGAGTTGGTCGGCTCCAGGGGGCCGGAGAGGAGATACTCTTCACGCATCGGTTGCGGGGCCAGGCGAGGATAGATACAGGAGCTGCCGAGAAAGAGAAGTTTTTCTACTTGATATTCGGAGGCGGCCCGCAGGACATTATTCTGGATTGCGAGATTATCGTAGATAAAATCGGCGGGTTGGGTATTGTTGGCATGGATGCCGCCGACTTTGGCAGCGGCGAGAAAGACGTAGGCCGGTTTTTCGGTGGCGAAAAAATCATCAACCGCTTTTTTGTCGGTCAAATCGAGTTCTGCACGGGTGCGGAAGAGCAGATTTTTATAGCCTGCTTTTTGGAGACGGCGGACAATTGCCGAACCGACTAAGCCGCGATGACCGGCAATGTAGATTTTTTTGTTTTTTGTCATTGGAAATAGCCGCTTATTTTTCAATATTTTTTCGTTGCGATCTAATTTATCCTTAAATACTTACACCAGTTCTCATTATTTCGGACAAAAAACCACTTTCATCATGAGATTTATCTATGAGCACTGGTTCAATTCTGTCATCAACGTCCCTTCTGATTTTCCACAATAGTGGTCGAGTAGAAAAATAATCACCTGTAATTTCGCTGACGACAACAGCTACATCAACGTCACTATCATCCCTTTGGGTGCCTTTGGCATAAGAACCAAAAAGGATCATTTCGTCAAATTTCATGTGTTTTGATAGTAGCTTCTTATATCTCTTCAATTTGTCTATAACTTCACTTTTATCCATTCCTGCAACTCCTGTGCATTTTCCATAATTTCAACACAACGGTTTTTTGTCAGACTTTTCATCAACTGCTCTTTATGGGTAGGGTAACGAGATTCTATATTCATTGGCTCGAGGAGGTCAACAAAACTCATCTATTTTTCAGAAAAGTTTTTGTAGATATCAGATTGTTTGGCTAAGAATGAAAGGCTATGTGAAAACGGGGGTGTTTAAGGAAACAGCCTAACCTAATTCATTAAAATTAACTTATTCAACTTATTACAGCAAATCTATTTTTCTGCAACTTCTTCTTTCAACCGTTTCATATGCCCGCGACCTAAGACTTTAACTTCGTAGCCAGCAGCGAAAAAGGTCTTGATCTGGGTGTCGCTGAGCATGGCGAAGCAATCGATGATGACGGCGGGGTTGCCGACCATGGCGATTATTTGTTCGGGTTCGAGTTCCTGGTAGGCGATGTGGAAGGTGCGGGTATCATTGATATCGATGGCCAATGGGGTGATTTTGAAGATATCATCTTCAAAACCCATGAGGGTATGGTAAGAGCAGACGCCTAAGCCCCCGTCTTTGGGGAGACAATCGCCGCCGATGCCGGGACCAGGGAAAATCATATTGGAGTGTGTCGGCCGGACTTTGATGGCTTCGACGATTTTGGGAAGATCGACGCCGTTACGTTCGGCAAAGAGGCGATCGTTTTCGGCTTGATAGTCAGCTTCTACGGGGAGAGTGAACTCTTCGCCGGTCGGGCTTAGGGCTATGGTTGGGGTAATC
>JAUVDU010000132.1 GCA_030595135.1 Deltaproteobacteria bacterium
TGGAACAACAAAAAGATAGTTCAAAATAAACCACAAATCACGTTGTTGGTTAGTAATATCGACCCCAGAGGGTATAGGTTGTTGTGAGCAAGACGATGCCGGTGTAGAATAAAGGCCAATTTTTTATCAAGAGTGCTGCCAACGGGTGCCGGGTTTTTATGAGACTCCGGTAGCCGGTGCTGAAGAGGAGTAAAAGAGGTAGGGCGACCGGGATAAAGTAGCGGCCCTGGATGCCGCCGATTATGGCGTTGCCGACCGGGGTTGAGATAAGGTAAAAACCGAGCAGAATGCCTCCGCTGCAAAGAGCCCAAATTGAAGTAAGCAAGGTTTTTTCGGTCAGGAGTCGGTTGCCGGTCGGGTGGGTGCCTAAGGCACCGGCGATCAGGGCGAGAGGATAACTTATGTAAATCCAAACCGGCAGCCGGGTGTCGAGCCAGCCTAAAAGACCGATGAAAGATTCGATGTAGTGTTGACCCTGAACCTGTAGGGTGCGGCTTAAAATGGTAAATATGGTGGTGGGGTAGTGCTGCAAAAATTGGAGCTGTTTTTTGCTGTCCAATAAGGGTAAAAGTTTGTCTTTGGCTTGGAAGCTGGTGTAGTCAAAAGGAATATTTGTTACGTCCGGGACTGCGGCCATGCCTTTGATCTGGCGCCAGAGTAGGTAGCTCATAATTGCCAGGGTCAGACTGGTGATTAAAAGATAGAGGCGGCTTCGATCCCGGCCAATGAAGGTTTGAGGGGAAAGGAAAAGCAACAGGATCAGCGGGCAATATACTATTTTACCCAAGGCCAGCAGGGTTAACGTGCCGGGCACGATAAACCAGGCCCGGCGTTTGACCGGTTGCTGATTGTGACGAGCCAGATCCAGGAGGGTGGCTGTCAACAGCATGCTTGAGGCGATGGTCAGGCCGTCAATTGAAAGTGATGGGGAGAGAAAGAGGGTCATTGGCATCAGAGCCAGGAGAAAGAAGATGATTTTTCCAGTGGGTGTGATTTTTAGAGCCCAGTAAACCAAGCCAAGGTAAGCCAGCAGGCTGGCCAAACGGCCGAGGTACATCAGCCACAGAGGGGAGAGAGCCAAGCCTCGACCGGCCATGATTGCCAGGACTGAGGGCAGGTAAAGAATTGGTGCGTAGCCGCCGGCACTGGTATTGATAAAAACATCGGGCAGGCCTTCCATTTTTAGCGGTAGATCCAGCATTTTTTTAAGATCATCAAACTTTTGTTTGTTTTCCGGGTGGAAAGGCAGCTTTTGATTTACCATGCGGGCTGTATAGGGGACGCTGACCGGGACAATGCCGCCACTGCCCTTCAGATATTTGGTGGGAGCTTGTTTTTTTTCGGCTTCACTGAAAGGGTATTTGCTGGTTACGAACTGACCTGAGGAGATCATCACGGCGCGGAAAAAGTGATCATGCTCATCCGGCACTTGGAAGGGAGGGGTGAGCATGAGCATAGCCAAGCCGAACAATCCGCCGATGAGCAGAAAAAAGCGGGGATAATTAATCTTGTCGGCGGATTGTTCCAGCTTAGTTTGATTTTTGGAGTTAGTGTATCTCTTCGATTTCATAATCTTTGTTGTTTGATGGCAATTTACCACATCTCGCGTTCAGATTTCTGAAATTGTGGTGAATCTTTTTTTAAAAGGCCGTGACGTGTCTTCAACCTGCAAGGTTTAGCAGACAAGGTCAAGTATTTCAACTGGTTTTAATCTGTAAAATAAAAAACAGAGACAATGAGATTGTTGAATTGTCTCCTCTGCTGTAGGCGGCGGTGGAGGTTGAAGGTGACTTGACTTTGTTTGGTTCCCTGTGTAGACATCGTCGGTGGTTGTGACGATTCTTGCTGCTTAAAGCGGTCGGGTAGGTTTTAGGGTTTGTTTTGGGATTGGGAAATGGAGAGGGTATGGGTGATTACGAAAGTGAGGAGCCTTCTGAAAAAAGAGCTGAGAAGAGTTCTGCTACGGCCCTACGGCAGTGGTGGAGAACCTTTGATGCGATTGATGATTACGTCACTATTCTGGATCTCGACAAACGGATAGTTTCGGCCAACCAATCGTTGCTTGAGGGTTTGCAGGTTGAATTGGGTAAGATCTCCAATTGCAAATGTTATGCAGCTTTATGGGGTCGGGAGAAGAGTTGTCGGGTATGTCCGGTTGAGCAGGTGTTGCAGGATCGTCGAACTCATACATTGGAAGTGGAAAACCGGCGTCTGGGGAAAACCTTTGTGATCTCGGCCTCTCCGATATTTGATGACCATAATGTGATTGTCGGTATGGTTCATGTGACCAAGGATATAACGGCTCGGAAAAAAGCTGAGAATGCAGTGGCCGAAGCCCGCGCCGAGCTCGAAACCCGGGTTGCGGAGAGAACCCGGGAGTTGACTCAGTTGAATGAGAGGCTGCATGGTGAGATTGCTGAGCGGAAAAAGGCGGAAGCCAGGCTTATCAAACGCACCGCCGAACTTGATTTCAAATCACAGACGCTTGAAGAGGCCAATATCGCTTTGCGAGTGATCCTTAAAGCGCGGGAAGATGATAAAAACGAGCTTGAGGATAAAGTGCTGGCCAATATGAAGCGGCTTGTACTGCCCTATCTTGAAAAACTTGAAAAAAGCAGTCTGGACGACTCGCAACGGGCCTGTTTAGTGGGTTTGCAGGCGAATCTTGAGGATCTGGTTTCACCGTTTTCGCAGCGGCTCTCCTCGCCGCTGCTGAACCTGACGCCGCGTGAGATTCAGGTGGCGAACCAGATTAAGGAGGGGCGTGCCAATAAAGAGATTGCCGGTTTTTTTAATATCTCTTTGCGAACGGTGGAGTTTCATCGGGAAAATATCAGAAAGAAGATCGGTCTGGTCAATAAAAAGGTCAATTTAAGATCACAACTGTTGCTTTTTTAGTGACTTACTTCTGGTACCAGGTTTTTACTGGCAATTTACTGGTAAATATTTGGTGTTGTGTTTGTTGCTGAAAATGTTTTATTAAGATATTCAATGATTGGAGTTTGACGATGGAAAATAGTACTGATTATATTGCTATAGATGGTCAGGGGCAGTGGTGGTATGAAGGTAACAAGATTGTTCACCCAAAGGTTCTGGCGCTTTTTAAAAGTTCTTTGGTGATTGATGAGTCTACTGGGGAGCTTTTTGTTGATTACAAGGGGAAAAGGGCTCCCGTAAAGGTTGAGAAAACTCCTTTCTTTATTCATGATATCGTTGTCGAGAAGGGAGCTGATGGAGAGCTGATCGAAATTGTTCTGGAACTTGATGATGGTACGCGTGAGACTCTTGATCCGGAAAGTTTAGGACTTGATGATAGTGGGGCGTTGCAGGTTAAGGTTAAGGGGGGTCGGTTTGCGGCCCGTTGTCTGCAGGCGGCCCATTTTCGTTTGGCGGAGTTGCTGAGCGACGATGGTGACGGTGGTTTTTCTCTTGTCATAGGTGGCAAGAGTTATATTTTGGCAAAAAATTGAGGAGAACTAAAGCATGGATGATATGAGCAAGATTATCAGTGAAGCGGATGATGCGTTGTTGGTGAAGATGGTGATGGACTCTTTTCGGCGGACGATGGTGCATTACGGCTGCTGGTTTGCCGAAGTCGAGCATCAACTGGGTATGGAGAAGGCTTTAGCGGTTGAGAAAAACGTTTGGGGTGCGAGTTTTGGTAATCAGCTCAAACGCCTGGGCAAGATTTTAGGTTTTGAGATTAAGGATGGGGTGCCGGCTCACCTGCATACGTTGTCCCGTGAAGATCTGCTTGATTTGCTAAAGAACCTCGGTGTCAACTGGCTCGCTAATGATGGAATCTGGTTTCAGGCGGTCGAACATAAATTTGGTATGAATGATGCCAAACGCTGCAACGATACTTGCTGGACTCGTTATTCACCCTATGAGGCGGAACGGATTAAAGAGCTTCTCGAACTGCCCGATAATGGCGGCATTCCGGCTTTAAAGCAAGCTCTGGCTTTTCGCATGTATGCTTTGATCAATAAGCAGTCGATTGAAGATGTCGATGAGAACTGTATCATTTTTCGCATGAATGAGTGTCGGGTTCAGGTTGCCCGTCAACGCCGAGGTTTGGAGGATTATCCTTGTAAATCAGCGGGTTTGGTTGAGTATCCTTATTTTGCCCGGACGATTGATTCCCGGATTGAGACCGAATGTATCGGTTGTCCCCCTGATAAACATCCGGAAGGTTGGTTTTGTGCCTGGAAATTTACGGTAGTGGAGTAGGAGTTTGTAATATGGCAGAGACAATTAAAGTAACCCATGCCGGAAGGGTGGCAACTGTTATCTTGAACCGGCCGCAGAACCTGAATGCTTTTACGACTGCGATGGTTAGTGAACTGGAAAAAGAGTTGGTCTTGATTCGCGATAATCCTGAAATCCGGGCGGTTATGCTAACCGGCAGCGGCAAGGCCTTTTGTGCCGGTGTCGATATTCAGGAGAAGCCCTATAACCCGCTTAATGCCAGGATATTTCTCAAGAATTTCAATCGGATGCTTAAAATGGTGGAGAGCCTGCCTCAGCCGACAGTCGCAGTTTTGCATGGGGCGGTTGTGGCCGGGGGACTGGAGTTGGCCTTAGCCTGTACTTTCCGGATTGCCGCCCCGAATGCAAAAATGGGTCTGCCGGAAATCAATCTTGGCCTGGTCGCTGCTGGTGGGGCCACCTTTCGCCTGCCGCGCCTGATTGGTTTTGGGCCCGCCCTGGAGATGTGTTTGCTGGGCAAACTGATTAGCGGCGCTGAGGCTGAAGCGAGTGGATTGGTTAATTGGTCATTTCCGGAGAAGGAGCTGAGATCTGAAGCCGAATTATTAGTCAAAAAATTGGCTGACCAGCCCCCTATAGCCCTGAGTCTGATTAAAGATGCCCTCTACGCAGCGGCGGCGCCGCATGAAGCTAATGACAGCCTGATGGAGATCCTTTCAGCCAGCGTCAATCACTACACTGAAGATAAAAAAGAGGGATTAGCTGCTTTTCTGGCTAAACGAAAACCTGATTTCAGTGGTCAATAAGTCAATAATAAGAGGACTAAACTAATGATTAAATCGGAATGCGGCATTGCCGCGATGGGTTTTTATTTGCCGGAAAAAGAGATTCCGTTGCTTGATCTGGCTGAAAAAGCCGGAATTCCGGCTTTTGTCGCAAAATTTGCCGGCGCCCGGACGGTACGTGCGGCCGCAGCTGATGAATTACCGAGCCAAATGGCGATTCGGGCCGCTGAAGCCGCATTGCAGAACGGCGGGATTGACCCTCAGGAGATTGACCTGATAATCTATTGCGGGGCCGGGGTTCCCGATTATATCCTGCCGCCTTCTTCCGGCCGGGTTCAGGATGCGATTGGTGCAAGTCGGGCCATGGCTTATGATTTGTCCCAGGGATGCTGCGGCATGCTGACTGCTATGCAGGCAGCCAAAGCCCAGATAGCCCTTAATGAAGGTTGCGATACGGTTATGCTGGTCACCGGTGACAAATGGAGTCAGTTTACCCACCATCATACTGCTGATTCAGTTTTTTTTGGTGATGGCGGCGGAGCGATAATCCTTAAAAAGGGTCATCCCGATCTGCAACCTATTGCCAGTGAAATAATTACCAAGGGCAACTATTATGATCTCTGGTCTGTTCAGGCCGGCGGCCTGCGCCATCCGGCTTCCAGCGAAACCCTGCAGAAAAATATGCACACCTACCAGTGTATTGAC
>JAUVDU010000131.1 GCA_030595135.1 Deltaproteobacteria bacterium
CTTTGCTTGAAGGAATTGAGGCCGGATTCAAAGGTGATACCAAAAAAGCCGTAGCCAGTTTGCATAAGGTGGTTAAGCTGGATAAAAAAAATATGGAGGCGGTGCTGGCTTTGGCTCGTTTGCAGTTGCGTGAACGTCAGCCCACACCGGCTTTGAAAACGCTTGATGCGGCGCTGGAGTACCATCCTGAGGATCCGCGTCTGCATTGGTACCGTATTCAGGCTTTAAAAGCCCTTGATGATCCCTTGCGCATGACCAATCAGCTGCTTTTTATGAAAGCCCGCTACCCTCGTAACCGGGCTTTGATGACCATGCTGGTTGAACAGTTCGGCAGCCGGGGCTACTGGCGCGAAGCCCTGGAGGTCTGGCAAGAGATTAGTAAAGGGGAAGCTAAGGGTTCTCAAGAGAAGAAAAATGCCATCAGCGGTATCGCTAATTGTGCTTATGAGTTGGCCCGGCGGCAATGGCTGGCCGGTAACCGGGATGACGCTGTGGCCTCTTTGAAATTGGTTTTTGATAATGACAAGGAACATATCGCCGCCTATCTCCTCAAAGCTGAGATGGAGCCCAAGAGAGCCGATGCCTTGAGTGCTCTCAAGAGTGGTTTCTGGAAAAAACCGAGTGCCGTTTTCCTGCTTGAGGGAGAGCGTTTGCAGGTTGAGGATGATCCCGAAAACAGTAGCGCTAAAATCCTGAAATTTTATCGCAAAGTGCTTTCGCGAAATCCCGAGTATCGTCCCGCTCGTTGGCTCTATGCCCGTTTCTGTCTCGAACATCAAAAGTTTGATGAAGCTGAAGTGGCGGCCAAAAGATTGCGGGAGAGTGGTTTCGATGGTCCTTTATTGGAGGTTTTGGCTGGTGAACTGGCTTGTCGTAAGGAGCATCGATTAGAGGTTGCAGTCGATCATTTTAAGAAGGCTTTAGGTTGTGCCGAACGTCTTGAGCCGGTGTTTGCCTGCGGAGTTTGTGGTCGTCTATCACCCTCTTGGAAATATCGTTGTCCGCATTGCGACAGTTACAATAGTTACGATATCTCCGATAGGATCTGCTCCTTCGATGAAAAATGATTACTCCCAAATTACCTCCTAAGTCGCTTCCTAAACAACCGGTCGCATTGATCATTCTTGATGGTTGGGGGCTGGCGGAAGCCGGGCCCGGCAACGCGATATCTTTAGCTCGGACTCCGGTTTTTGACAAGTTGTTGCAGGATTATCCCTGGACGACTTTGGGTGCCAGTGGCTTAGATGTCGGTTTGCCCGCCGGACAAATGGGTAACTCCGAGGTCGGTCATACCAATATTGGTGCCGGTCGCATTGTTTACCAGGATCTGACCCGGATCAGCCGGGCAATTGAAGATGGCTCGCTGGCGCATAATGAAGCTCTGGAAAAAGCTTTTCTGGCGGCGGCCGGGAAAGGCAAGGCTTTGCATCTTTTGGGCCTTTTGTCGGATGGCGGGGTGCATAGTCATCAGGATCATCTTGAGGCGATTTTACGACTGGCGGCGAAAAGAGGGCTTGAGCGGGTTTATGTGCATGCTTTTTTGGATGGGCGGGATACACCGCCGGCCAGTGGTATAACTTATGTGCGTCGCCTGGAAGCCTTTCTTGAAAAACTTGGTTGTGGTCGAATCGCCAGTCTCGGCGGCCGTTTTTACGGGATGGATCGAGATCAGCGCTGGGAGCGGGTCGAGCGCCATTGGCGAACCCTGGTTCTCGGGGAGGGTGAATCTTTTCCCGATGTCGTTAAAGCTTTGGAGCAGTCGTATAAACGTGAGATTTACGATGAGTTTGTTGAACCTCTTATGATTGTTCATGAGGGTCAAAAACCTCCTCTGATCCGGGATGGGGACGGAGTCATCTTTTTTAACTTTCGTGGTGATCGAGCCCGTGAAATCACGATGGCTCTGACCAAAGATGATTTCACCGGTTTTTCCCGTCCCTCTTTCCCCCAACTCGGGGCCTATGTCTGCCTCTCTGAGTATGATGCGGAGTTCGGCCTGCCGGTCGCTTTCCCCTCAGAATCTTTGCCTGATATTTTAGGCCAGGTAATTTCTGACCGAGGCTTGCGCCAGTTAAGAATTGCCGAGACCGAAAAGTATGCCCACGTCACCTTTTTCTTCAACGGTGGTCGTGAAGAGCCCTTTCCCGGCGAGGAGCGTTGTCTGGTGCCTTCCCCGCGTGATGTCAAAACCTACGATTTGAAACCTGAAATGAGTGCTGATGGTGTCGCTAAAGAGTTGATCTCACGGCTCGATAAGAGTGTTTATGAGCTTATAGTTTTAAATTTTGCCAATTGTGACATGGTTGGTCATACCGGAGATATATCAGTCACAATCAAGGCTTGTGAAACGGTTGATAAATGTCTGGGAATGATTCTCGAAAAGTTTAAAGAGAAAGGCATTGTCGCAATGATTACAGCCGATCATGGCAATGCTGAATTGATGCTTGATGCGGCCGGTCAGGCGGTTACGGCCCACTCTACCAACTCGGTTCCGCTGGTTATTTTCGGCTCGAATACTTCCGGGCTCAGACTTCGGGAAGGAGGGGCCCTGGCCGATATCGCACCGACTTTGTTGCAACTTATGGGATTGGCCAAACCAGCGGCAATGACGGGCAGCAGTTTGTTGGCTTAGGGAATATGTGATTGAAATCTCAACTTTTACCACTGCCTTTCTCGATATCCTGTTCCCGCGCCGGTGTCTGATCTGTTCCGTTTTTCTCTCCCATCCCTTAAGTTGTTCAGCCTGTCAGCAATCTCTGGAAAAATATCTTTGTCCTGTTTGCCGTCAACATCTGCATTTTTATGAGGCTCACCTTGGTGAGGTTCGGTTGCTTGGGGTTGAGAAGGTCTTTTCCGGTTATCTCTATGCCGGTCCCCTCGAAAAAATTATTCCGGCCTGGAAATATCATAATCGACACGAGTTTTTTCCGCTTGTCAGAACTTTATTGGATTTAGCCTTATCTGGTCAGAAGATTTCAAACCTGGCTTTCGATATGGTTATGGCGATACCTCTCTCCCCAGCTGCCTTACGAAAGCGAGGTTTTAACCAAGCCTTTTTTATCGCCTCGAGCGTCTCTGCATTTCTCAAACAGCCTTTGGCGAGCAACCTTCTGATTAAACATGTTAATACTCCGCAACAGGCATCCTTGAATCGTCGGGCTCGGGCTCTCAATCTGAGGCCGGATGTTTTTCAGATTTCGGAACCGAACCGGATCACTAACAAAAACATTCTGTTGTGCGATGATGTTCTGACTACCGGTGCCACCTTGAGTGCTGCGGCAAGGACTCTGAAAAGTGCCGGTGCGGCCTCGGTCAGCGCTCTGACGTTGGCTCGAGTACGGCTTGATTAGTGCCTTACAGGTTGTTTTCTTGTTTTTTAACAAGAAAATGTTCTGATAAGAGCACTTATTTGCGGGCCTTGCAGTAACTTTTGGGATGCGGGAGTGATTCCCGCATTAGTGACTTTTAACTTCAAAAAAGTGGTTGTCAGTGATAATAGTTTATGATGATTAATTGTGAACTGAAAAATTGTCCGAAACGGGTGACGGGATTACTATCTGATGCGTAGATGGGGCTGGCGGTTTTTTTCTAGAATCGGGGCTCTGCTTCTGCTCCTCTTCTTTTTGCTGCTTATCAGCCTGCCGAATCTGATTGATCTCGACAACTTTCGTCCTCAGCTTCTCGAATATCTGCACTCAAGGATTTCGGGGGAGGTTGCGGTCGGTAAATTATCGTTGACTTTTCGGCATGGGCCGGGGGTTCGTGTCGATGGTATACGACTGTTTGATAAATCCGGTTTTCAGCAGATTTCAGTGTCGACGGCGATTGTCAATTTTGATTTTCGCCGCCTGTTTCAGCGCCGCCTGCATTTGAGTCGAGTGACTTTTATTCAGCCCCGGGTCTCTTTACGGATTGATGCGGGGGGCTCGCCAATGGCCGGTTTTTTGCGGCCGATGGTCATTAAAAACCCTGAGATTAAGCAAGATTCCGCTAAAAATATCCCGCCTCAATTTGCCGGATCCCGAAATGGGACGGGCACTCAAAAAGCAGCAGCCGGTTTTTTAAAGAGCTGGCATTTTGATCCCGATGTAAACCAGGCTCTAGTGGAGATCATTGACGGGTCTGTGGTTTATACGGACGTTTGTTTTGCGCTATCACCGGTTATTACCCACCTGGAAAATCTCAACGTCCATTTGGAAGGGCGTAAAGGCGGAGCTCCGGCAGATTTTACGTTGGCGGCTCGGGTGATCGACGAAAAAGGTGATGGCTCCTTAAATATTGAGGGGAGCTTGTCGGCTCTGTGCTGGCCGCTGAGACCGGGTGAGATGATTCTCGATTGTCAGGTTAATGCCGTAAATCTGAATGGGGGAACCTATTTTCCTTACTATCAGAAATATGTTCCGATGCGCTTTATCGGCGGTCGGCTCGACATCGATTCGACTTACAAAGGTAGCTTGATGGGGTTGTTCAGATCCGGCGGCCGGCTCGTTCTGCATCAGGCCGAGCTCGATTACCAGCAAGTTTTCAGTGAAAAACTTAAATTCAATCGTTTTGCAGTTAATTATGATTTTCGTCTGGCCGATAGCTATAATACGATCGAGACTCTAAAATGTACGATTGATGCCGATGGTTTAATCCTTAAAGGACATTGTTTGTTGTATGAAGCCCGGCGTGGTATCGATGGTACGATTGAAGCTGAACTTGAGATTTTAGAGTTCGATCCGCAGGCAATTTATAACCTCCTTCCCTGGGAGATTATGCCTGAAAAAATGAAGAGTTATTATCAGCTCCTGCAAAAAGGGGGGAGTTGTCTGCTTGAGAATGCCTACCTGAAAGGCGACTATCACCAAGTTGTCAAGTTAGGCGATAAAGATCCACCGACCGGGGTTCTGGGGGCGCGACTCAAGGCGGAAAAATTAATTTTCAAGCTTTTTGATAAGGGGCCGCAGCTGGTTGTTGGGGCCGCCGGCGTGACGCTTGAGAGCGATCTACTTGAGATCGCAGAACTCGATTTTGCCTGGGGTGGTCTCTCGGGCGAGGCCGTTAATCTCTCGTTGCGAAAGCTCTACCATGATCCGCAACTCAAGCTTGCCGGACACTTTGATCTTGATTTTGAGCAGTTGCAGTCATCTCTAGCCGTTCTTAATGAGCCTCTGCCGGTGACCTTTTCGGATGGGTTGTTGCAAGGGGATATGGCACTGCAGGGCCCTCTGTTACGCTTCTCTGAAATTGCTTGGGGAGGATTCTTTAAAGGTCATGACCTCGCACTTGAGTTTGCCGACCTGCCTTTCGCTGTCACTCAGGGAGAGGGTTCATTTGTGCTTGCCCATGAGCGTTTTACGATAGAAAATGCGACTTGCAATTTAGCTTCTCTGCCCCTGACGTTGCAAGGCTCGCTGCCCGGGCCTGCGGCGTGGCTCAGTGAGGATGATGGTCGAGAGTTGGGGCTTGAGTTGGCCATCCGCTGCGCCAAATTCAGCCCTGAACATCTTGACTTCTTATTGGGGGATCATTTTTCTCTTGCTGGAGTTATGGTTGGCCCCTCTCCATTAACGTTGTCTTTGAACGCTGATCTCAAACATTTTTCCGATTTTAAATTGCAAGGCATGATGCAGCTTGATTGGCGTGATCTTGAGCTGCCTTTACTGGATCTATCTTTTGCGAGCTTAAACTGTGGGGCTGATTTTGATCAAAAAAGTATAGATTTTAAACGTCT
>JAUVDU010000100.1 GCA_030595135.1 Deltaproteobacteria bacterium
CACCGGTCGCTTTACGCTTCAACACCATGCAACCCTCCTGTTTGCAACAAAAAACTGTTACAATCATCACACTCCCTCTCTATCTGGTGGGTCAGACAAAAAGATTACTCACGGAAATCTTTTCATCATAACGTTAAGTACAGTACTACAGAGTACTACAGGGGACGCTGTTGACTAACTAGAATAATCAACAACACGCCGAGTTGTCTGGGGAGTTAGTTGAGTTTGTCAACAGTGTCCCCTGCGCCACTCCAGTTTTGACTCTCGATTCTGGTGTCTGGAGTTTACTGTTTCAGTAATTTCAAAAGTTCAGCCGCGTCGAGTTTGCCGGATATGTCGCTGCCGGCCAGGAGGTTGTCGGCGAGATTGCGTTTGTGGTGGTGGAGGTTGACGATCTGTTCTTCGATGGTGTCTTTGACAATTAGACGGTAGACGGTGACCGGTCGTTTCTGACCGATGCGGTGGGCCCGATCGGAAGCTTGGTCTTCAACCGCCGGGTTCCACCAGGGATCCATGTGGATGACGTAATCGGCGGCGGTCAGATTGAGGCCGCTGCCGCCCGCTTTCAGGCTGATCAGAAAAAGGTCGCCGTTGCCGTTTTGAAAGTCATTGATCCGTTTTTTACGTTGTTTAACCGGGGTTGAGCCGTCAAGATATTGATAGGATATTTTTTTCTGGTCAAGATATTCACGGATAAGTGAGAGATGATCGACAAATTGGCTGAAAACCAAGGCCTTATGCCGGTTAGCTAAAAGTTCTTCAACGGTGTTGGCGAAAACTTTAAGTTTTGAGCCGGTAAGATTGCTTTCCGGAAGTATAAGTCTGGGGTTACAGCAGAGTCTGCGAAGTTTCATGATTTCGACTAAAATTTTAAGATGACCCGGCAGGTCGTTGCCGTCATCCTCAAGACTTGCCAGTGATCTTAAGCGTTGGGCTTCGTAGAGTGAGGCCTCTTCCGGGCTCATTTCAACTTTCAAAGTGATTTCGGTTTTGGCTGGCAGCTCCTGTAAAACTTCGCTTTTTAAGCGCCGCAGAATAAAAGGCTGAATCAGTTTTTTGAGGCTCAAATTGGCCCCCTGATCACGATATTTTTCAATCGGAATCGCGAATCTCTCCTGAAACCATTTATAACTGCCGAGCAGGCCGGGGTTAAGGAAAGTATAGAGGGTCCACAATTCGCCTAAATGATTTTCGATCGGTGTGCCGGTGGTGATCAGCTTAAATTCCGCTTTTAGCTGCATTGCCGCTTTTGAGCGTTTGGTCTGCATGTTCTTGATCGCTTGGGCTTCATCAAGGACGACGGTCTGCCAGGCTATTTGGTTGAGTTTTTCCGACTCAATCTGCAAAAGGCCATAACTTGTAATAATCAGATCGAATGGGCCTGCTTCATCCAGCATTTTTTGGCGATCTCCGGGGCCGAAAAGCCGCGGTTTAAGAGTCGGGGCAAAACGTTGACACTCATCTTCCCAATTATTGATAACCGATAATGGTGCGGCCACTAGGGTGGGCCCGGCGGCGGCTCGGGTTAAAATGACGGCCAGGGCCTGGATGGTTTTACCGAGCCCCATATCATCCGCCAGACAAGCCCCGATCTGCCAGTGTGAAAGCTGAGCCAGCCAGTTAAATCCCTGAATTTGATAATCTCGCAATTGGGCCTGAAAGGTTGAAGGGATTTTGGGCGTGATGATCTCTTTGAAGCGTCGACCCTGTTCCCGCCAGGCTTTGTCGCCGGAGAAATTTTTAATCCCTTCAGTCAGGTCGTCCATCGCCAACCGGGCCAGCGGATTAAAACGCAGCTCATTGCCGACCGGTTCACTGTAATCGGCAAGTTCTTGAAGACGTCGCCGCAGCGCCTTGGTTATGGCGATATAAGTGTTGTCGTCAAGCCGCAGAAAACGCCCCAGGGTTTGATCCATGCCTGCCAGAAGTTGTTTAAGATTGAGGGTTAATTTGTCGTCTATATCAAGATTGCCGGAGGCTTTAAACCAATCCCGGTCACGTTTGATTTTGAGTGAAAAATCATTGGTAGAGAACTCCCGGCGGACTTTGAACTTTTCGCCTTGCGGCCATTCAAGAAAAATTTCGTCCTCTTTCAGAGTCTTTAGTTCCAGGAGAAGTTCCAGAGCGTCTTGAGGTTCTTCAACCAACCATTCATGGTCAAATTCGGTCTCGTGCTGGAGGCTGGGGCACTCACTTATGACTTTTTGGGCCAGTTCACGCTCTTTATCAAGCTCCCGCCGGGCTTGAACTTTTTCCTGATCAATTTCAGCCATAACCACGCGGCCGCCAACTCCGGGCATAAAACTCCCGCCGCTCTCGGTGAATGGTTTGACCCTAAAACTTATACTTAAACCATCCTGATAGGGCAGCAGATGAAGATGGGGGCGGGGATCACCGGCTATTTCCCGGGTATCCCGGTCGCCGCCAAGATCTGACTGAATTGTAACCATATCGGAGAGTGAAACGGCGGTTCGGCGGGCCATCTCCTCCGCTTTTTGGGGTAAACTGACGCCCTTGCCGATAACCAGGCCGAGGTTTTCATATTCAGGCGTGATTTCAATAACCCGGTAGCGGGTTGGAGTTTCCGCCACCACCATGATCTTTTGGTCTTGGTATTTTGGACAGGGTTCCAGGCTTAAAAATATTTTGTTGTTGTCCGTTTTTTCAATTGTCAGTTCACCTTTTCCGGCGATTAATTCAATTGAAATTTCCGGATTATTTTCTAAAAAAACCAGAGGGTGGCCAATTAAAGCCGGCAGCGCCCGAGATGCTTCAAAAACATATTCGTGGGAGCCGTAATAGCCGTAACTAAGATTTTTGATCGAGCTTGTAACGATGCGATCCTGTTCCGTCAAGTAATCCAGCTTGGCAGAATCCCGGAAGAGGGTTTTTAAAGCCGCGGCCCGGCCTTTACTCCAATTTCCCGCTTTAGTCATTTTCTGAACTCGGGGATATATTTGACAGGAGTGATCATCGGAGTCGTAAGAAAAATACCAAATCAAGCGTTGTTGAGAACTTTTTTTTTGATTTTTCGGATCACCACTCTGGCTGACGGCATTTAATGAGATTAAAACTTTCTCCCATTCCGCTAATGGGGTAACAATATCGACCAGCGAATGGGTTTGATGTTTTTGGTGCAATTTTTCGCCCAGCTGCTGGTTTTTCTTCGCCTTATGTCCAAGTTTGGCCAGCAGTAACGAGCTTTCAGCCGCCTGCCAGTCGTAGCCTGAACTCAGCGCCTTCTCTTGGAGTTTAACCAGGGTGTCTATAGAGTTACCCAGAAAATCACAATCGATCCAGTTTACAACCAAAGAGTGGAGAATTTTTTCGGTCTCAGTGTAGGCATTGTTGGGGTGTTTGTAGAGGTCATGTAAGATTTCCGTCTTAAGTCCAAGACGCTCTTGCAATAGAGGCAGGAGGCAGTAGAAGATAAAGGCATGACGAGTTTTACCTTTTTGATTAGTTATTTTAATATAACTGATAGCTTCCGATAAGAGTTCATCTTGGTTACTTTTTAACAGGGCGAAGAGAAAGAAGATGCTGTCGTAGTCATTAGTCAGAGCACTATACTGTCTTCCCTTTTTACGTGTCAGTTTAAGACTTTCCTGATAAAGTTTGATTGCTTGTTCGTTATCACCTTTAAGCATGGTGATACGGGCTTTCAGATCCAGAGCTTTGAAAAAGTTCGGGTGTTGGGCGGAGACTGAGGTCAGCAGCTCTAGGGCTGGTTCAAATTGAGTGTGATTGGTCAGGGCCTGGGCCATAAAAACCGGATCGGCATAATTTTTAAGGTGGTTCTCGAAGATAAACCTGATGATATGTTGGGCCGGACTCAGGAGATATTCCATTTCAATCAATATGTAACAAAGAACAAATGCCTGCACTTTTTTGTCCAACAAGTTTAAGAGTTGGGGTGTAAATGGACGATTAAAAAGTATATCTAAAGAGGGGTTGCGTCTGTACTCATAATCATGTTGTCGACAAATAGTGCGGATGTTCTGATCGACCAGCGAAATATCATGACCGCAGAAAATCTCGATGCCAAGATCACGTATGGCTCGATAATAGAGGTTTTTAGTGAGTCTGTTGGAGTCCGGTTCAGTGTTGGCCGGGAGTAGACTTTGCAATATTTTGCCAGCTATTTCCAGGTTTCCACTCTCGATCAGGTCGATGATTATGACGGGACGCAGTTCATCGACGCAACCGCAACCGGCGGCAGTTTTTTTGACAAGACCTTTTTTTACCAGCTCTTTGATCGTATTAGAGATCATGGAGGATGAGATCCTGACTCCGTCCGGCGCTTGCGGCAAAAGTTGGTTCACACCCAAAATGACTGTTTTCTGACGCATGGCATAAATATTCAGAGCCAGAAGGCGCAAAATGATCTTGTCGGAGAGAGCGCTTTCCCGGTAGATGGCTGCTAAGTTGGAGGAGGAAACTTTAGAGTTTGATGACATATTGAATTCCTGCGGATTATTACCTTGAATTAATCGTATTGTAAATTTGTGCCGTTTCTTGAGGAAATAGTGTATGTTTATGGTGAAGTCAACCGGATTAGAGAAAAAAGTTGAACCATTGATTTCCTCAAATTTTGTTAATCGTAGCACTTCACCACTACACTTCATTTGTTAACCGTTGATTATTTATAAAATCCATGCTACAGTTGCTGATTATCCGGATAATTCACAATATTAATGAGGGTTTAACGTGGAAATTGCCAGAAATCTCAATCTATTAGATCTGTTACAGAAAAAATCATTTTTTCTTTTTGGTCCAAGAGCTACTGGTAAATCAACCCTGATCAGACAACAGTTACAAACCGGAGTTACGGTGATCGACCTGCTTGATTCCAGAGTCTATCTGAAATTACTTGATTCGCCGCATGAACTTGAAGCGATCATCAGTGCCGATCGGGATAAAATTGTTGTAATTGATGAAATCCAACGTATTCCGGAACTTTTGAATGAAGTACACCGCCTGATTGAAAATAGAAAACTGACATTTTTACTAACCGGCAGCAGTGCCAGGAAATTACGCCGAGGCTACGCCAACCTGTTGGCCGGACGCGTTTGGGAGGCTCGTCTCTTTCCTTTTATCTACTTGGAGATTGCTGATGATTTTAACCTTGACCGTTTTCTTCGTTATGGGGGTCTGCCGGCGGTCTATTTAAGTGATTATCCGGAAGAAGAGCTTAATGCTTATGTTAACACTTATCTAAAAGAGGAGATTATGGCGGAAGGGCTCATTCGGAAACTACCACCATTCTCACGTTTTCTTAAAACTATGGCCCTTTCTAATACCGAGATAATTAATTTTACTAAATTGGCCAATGATTGCCAGGTCCCACCCTCCACGGTAACTGAATACGTTGCATTATTGGAGGACACTTTAGTTGGTTTCCTCATTCAGCCCTGGAAAGAGTCGAAAAAACGTAAGGCTATCAGTACCGCCAAGTTCTATTTTTTCGATCCCGGTATCACTCATATGTTGTCAGGAACCAGAGTTCTTGACCGCAATTCAAATATTTTCGGTAAGAGTTTTGAACAGTTTATCGCTATGGAGATCAGGGCCTATCTGAGTTACAGGCGAAAACGGGATGAGTTGAGGTTCTGGCGTTCCAGGCATGGCCATGAGGTCGATTTTTTGATTGGCCTGGAGACTGCGGTGGAAGTGAAAGCTAGTCAAAAAATTACGGACAGAGATTTTAAGGGCTTGAAAATCCTGGCTGAAGAAAACGTTTTCAAAAATTACATTGTCGTCAGCCAAGATGAATTAAATACCAGAAAAAATAATTTTCAGGCTCTGCACTGGCGAAAATTTCTCCACGAGTTGTGGCACGACTCTTTTACGGAAAATACTTGATTTCTGATCTAAAGAGAAAGGTCTTGCAATTTGTCGGGCTCTTCACTAAATAAGCTGAAAAATCAGATTGCAGTTCCATTTTTTATGGACGAAGAGGGAACCTCGTGAGAATCGGGGACGGGCCCATCGCTGTAACCGGGGACAAAAGCCATCATATACCACTGGAATTTTTTCAAATTCCGGGAAGGGATGGTTAGTCGGATGATCCGGAAGTCAGAAGACCTGCTGTAATCGATAAAATAGAGATAGTGCCTGACCGAAAACCTGACAATTTTCTTGAGTGCAAGGCAGGCGAGGATTTTAACCGCAGGTATACACTAAGTATTCCGAGGATTAAAATTTGAGCCTAACGCCGCAATCGGGGGAATTGGCGGTTTTCGGTCGTGCACGAGGTAGTTGGGGCACAATTATCTCTATTACTATAAACGGGATAAAATTGGGAAATCTCGGGGAAGCTC